>JACPZR010000515.1 GCA_016195395.1 Spirochaetia bacterium | reverse complement strand
TTCCGGGCTCTCTCTTTCTGATTGCAGCGTTGCTTAAAGGCGCTGAGGGGAGCGGCGGTGTGGTGATCGCTCTTTTGTCGATCAGCTGGCGTATCGTGGGCTTGATCGGTACTGCTTTTTTCTTCTATTTTGCGATGCCACCCCTTTACGTTCAGGGGCTCCGGTTCTATCTTGTAGCCTCGCTGATTTTTTTGTTTTTTGAGGTTGCAACCGTTACCTTGCAGAAAATCTTGGCATCAACTTTATGGCGCCGAAAAGACGCTTCCTCCCACATTTTCTGAAGCAAATGACCATTGCGGCCCTGCTGTTTTCAGCGGCCGTGCCTGCGTCTCTGTACGCAGAGGAACATGGCGAGCACGCAACCACAGATGGTTATTCAGAGTTCAATCTGAATAAGATTCTTGTCCATCACCTGATGGATGCGCCCATCATTGAGTGGAATCCCGGCGGAGTAAAAGTGCGTCCCGGCTCCAAAGAGTACTCTGACCCTCAGTACGTTCGTCGCTATTCTTTCCATGATGAGCAGGGTGAGTATAAATGGTCCGGTGGTCTGCCGCTCCACATCACCAAGCGCGTGGCGATGATGTTTATCGTGGCGTTCATCATGTGCGTCACCATGATCGGTGCTGCGCGCCTGATTGCCCGCAATCCCTTCCAGATCGCGGGTCGCTTCTCGGGAATTGTTGAGTCGCTCGTGCATTATATCCGCGCGGAAGTCGTGGATTCCAACATGCATCACGAACGCGGCTTTCTTCCCTACATTCTCACAACGTTCTTCTTTATTCTGTTCTCCAACGTCCTTGGATTGTTTCCTCCCTTTGGTGAGATGGCCCACATGGCTGTGTCCCATTTTTCCGCGCCGCACGTTGCCGCTCATGGGGCGGAGCATGAGATTCCAAAAATCATGCTGTTCTGGCCGGGGATTACGATTACGGGGGACATTGCCGTCACCTTTACGCTGGCTGTGATTACAACAGCGTTGATCTGGATCACCGGCTTCCGTTATCAGGGGATCAAATACCTCCTCTCCTGCATGCCCTCGGGGATGCCGGTGGGAATGTACTGGCTGTTCCTCCTTCTGTTCCCGCTCGAGCTGGTGATCGGCCCGCTTGCTAAAGGCTTTGCCCTCATGGTCCGTCTTTTGGCCAACATGACCGCCGGCCACGTCATTATTATCGCTCTTTTGGGCTTTATTTTCCAGTTTCACAAGATCTGGTTGATTCCGGTCTCCGTTACAGGGGCTGGAGCCATTTACATGCTTGAGGTCCTTGTCGCCTTTCTTCAGGCATATATCTTCACGCTGCTCACCGCCCTGTTTATTGGATCGAGCATGCACAGTCATTAGTATTTAGATGAAAAACCCAAAGCAAACACTCTATTGGAGGGAAGTATGATTAGCCTCGCATTTGTAGGCGCAGGACTCGGTGCTGGTCTCGCGATTCTTGGAGCCGGTATCGGTATTGGACGTATCGGTGGATCCGCTCTGGAAGGGATCAGCCGTCAACCGGAAGCGTCAGGAACTCTGACCATCACCATGATTGTGGCCGCCGCTCTTATTGAAGGTATTGCGCTGTTCGCGCTTGTGATTGCCTTTCAAATGGCCGGTATCGTCGACAAGGAAATGCTCACCAAATCCATTTCCTCGCCGGCTGCCCAGGTTGAAGTTAACAAGAAGTAAGCCCGTCTGATCGGGAAGGAGGGCTTTGTGCTGTTGGATTATCTCGCCAGTGGCGATACAATAGCGCTCTTGGATGTAAATCCGGGGCTCGTGATCTGGACTACGGTCACGTTTACCATCGTTTTGTTGGTGCTGAAGCGTTATGCGTGGAAGCCCATCACGTCTGCGCTTGATGCGCGCGCGGAGAAAATCCACGCGGACATTGAGCGGGCGGAAACGTTGAAGAACGAGGCCGAAAAGAAGCTCGAGGAGCACACTTCCAAAGTGAACGCTCTGCGGGAGGAAAGCAAACAGATCCTCGCAGAAGCGCGGACGGACGCAGAGCGTCTGAAGCAGGAAATACTCGAGTCGGCACGACGTGAAGCGG
>JACPZR010000514.1 GCA_016195395.1 Spirochaetia bacterium | reverse complement strand
TCGTACTGCTTGATCCGCTGGTCCCCGGGCATTCCGGCCGTATCCTTGAAGAAGGCCGCCTGCTTTTCCCCCAGTTCCATGGACGATTCTTCCATCCCGAACATCAGCGTGGCCTCATCCGAAGAGAGGGCTTCCCGCCGCTTCTTCTTCATCAGTTCGTAGCGTTCTTTGGTGGAGATTCCTTCCGGCCATGAATAGCCGAGCATAACGTCTTCATACTTCAAATAAGCGCGCACAAGATGGGCCAGTTTTTCCCCGTCCATTCCCGGATACTTTTCTTTCAGATAGGTAAGGATACGCATGTTGCACTGGAGGCGTTCCATCTTCTCAGGGCAGCCGCGGCGCAGGCGCCACAGTTCCCACACGAAGTTGATGCGCCCGTTGCGCAGACCCTGCATAAGTTCCTGATAGGAAGGCTGCTCCTGGCTGTCGAACATGCTGAATGCCTCCTCAATATCCGCCTTGGCGGACGGAATGGGCGCATCCCAGTTCTCAGGGTGAAAGTTTTCGTTTCCTTTTTTCTGACCGCGGCCGCCGAACAAGAGCACTCCGACGACAACGAGAAGGAGCACGCCGCCCACAGCGGCCGCCCCGATCATCCATTTCTTATTCATTACTGACTCCAAAAACAAAACAGGCGGACGTGAACGCCCGCCTGTCGGCATAGATCAAACACTCAGTATCGATTACTGATGTGATTTTGCGTTCTGCGCTACTTTCAAGAAGAAGCCCGGAGCGTCAAACCATGTCTGGCCTGAGTACAGGGTGTTGGAGATTTCCAGGTGGTCAATCCCCGTGGTGAAGAAGCCGTAGGAAGGCTCTCCCATGTAGGTGCCCCATTTTGCAGAGCTTACCGGAACCAGTCCGTCGCAGGAGGAGCCGTATCCGTTCGCTGCGCCGGCGATGGAGCACACGGGCCATACGATGCCCATCAGCGGGTGCTGGATGAGGTCAGGGATGGAGATGTGTGCTGCGTAAGAGTAGTATTTAACTCCGGCTGCGTTGGGTGTAGCGGCGTTGAAAGCTGCAACACCTGATTTCGTCAGCGAACCAAGCGCTGCGAGAACGTTGGAAGAGGTCTTGCCGTAGATAATCGGAACAAAGGCGTTCAGAATCAGGCTCAAAGCGCCTTGTACGGAAGTGGGAAGGCCGGCAATTACGTCAGCAACGGGGCTTCCGTGGTGCACGCCGGACAGCGAGCTGAATGTGGATGTCTTGGAAGCAAGGCCCAGGTTCGTGATCGCATAGCGGGTATCGAGACCGCCCTGGGAGTGGCCAATGTAGTGAACTTTGGTGTAACCGTTTGCTGCCATCCAAAGGGCCACTTTCTTCTGGAGGTCAGAAGCGCGGGTTTGGTTGGATGCTGTGGGGCTCTTTGTGGGAGCGTATACAACAGCGCCTTGTGAACGGAGGTAGGAATCCATTCCACCCCAATATGAAAGAATATCAATTACGCCTGTGGAGTCAGAACCCCAACCAAAGAGGCCGTGTGACAGAACGATCGGATAGCTGCCAGTGAGTGGTTTGGTCACTGCAAAGAGCGGCATCGCGATGACAAGAAGCAGAGTAGCGAAGATACTTTTTTTCATTTTTTCCCTCCCGGTTTCCCGGTGAATCTAGAAGATCGGCTTTTGGCCTGTAACATTAGTAAAGCAAGTAGCGTACCCGGTGCGGAAACCAGCTAATTCGCCCTATTTCGATGCGGAGGTGTATAGGTCGGCCCAAGAGCAGGCACACGAAAAGCCTCGTATTTGCATTGGAACAGGGCAATCGTTCTAGTAGAGGATGCTCTCAAACAACTTGGGAGAAATTAAAACCCCGCTGTCGGAAGAGCTTGGTGCAGGCCTCAACCACCGCCGCGTCATAGGCCGTCCCCCGGCCGGAGTCGATCTCAAGCAGGGCGTTTTCAAGGCCCGGCGTGGGTCGATACGGGCGCGGTGATGTCATGGCTTCCACAATGTCCGCCACGGCGACGATGCGCGCTTCCAGGAGAATCGCGTCGCCTTTCAGGCCCTGGGGGTAGCCGGTCCCGTCCAAGCGCTCATGGTGCTGGAACACGATCTGCGCAATCGGCCAAGGGAAATCGATCCCTTTCAGGATGTCGTATCCGGTCTGGCAGTGTGTCTGGATCAGCTTGAATTCCTCTGGAGAAAGCGACGAGGGTTTGTTCAGAATGTCCGCGGGGATATTGATTTTCCCAAGGTCGTGAACGATCGAGGCCAGTTGAATGCCTTGGACCATGTGTTCCGATAG
>JACPZR010000513.1 GCA_016195395.1 Spirochaetia bacterium | reverse complement strand
GACGTGGCGGAGAATTTCTTCCGCAAACTGGTACGTGTCACTCCTAACGTTGCAGATTACCACATTGCACGCGGCGTGTGTCTGGGCATGCTCCGGAGTAAAGAGGCTGCGCGCGAATTTGAACTGGGGCTGGCTCTGGCCCCCAACGATCAAACCGGAAAATTTCTTGCGGCCCTTCATGCTTTGAAGAGCGGAGATACGCCAAAATCCAAAGAACTTCTTGAGTCGCTCCTGCCCACAGTCACGGCGCCGCACATCATGCACATCACAAACCGACTGGCCACAGCGGTATACTACGTAGGCCGCGAGTACGACAAAGCCTTGATGCACGCGGAGCGGGTGCTGGCATCCGCGATCTCGGAGGGCTGGGAGAAGGAAGAGTACGATGCGCGCCTTACCGTCGCTTACATGGCAATGCTGGCGGGCTCCATGGAAAAGGCCAGTGAGAACCTGCTGGAACTCGAGATCCGCAACCCATCCGATGAACTGGTGATTAAGATATCTGACTTCCGCATGGACTTGGAGGAAGGCGTTGCCCAGCCGGATAAAGTCAGCCCGCGCGGCTTCGACTTTTATTCGCACATGCAGGACTGGCTGCGCCGCCGCTTCCCGGACGATGCCCTCTTCAAACTATCCGGCCTTCAGATGGACGACCGCTTTAACGTCCTCGACTTCTTTACCCGTGACGGTGTTCCACGAGCCAGAGCCACGGAACAGATGGTTGATCCGGGTCCTTACATTGAGAAATTCAACAGCTTGAAAGACGAAGCGTTCATGGTGGCGTGCGAAAATATCATCGGTCTTCTGGGCTTCCGGATTGAAAAGAGCCTTCCCTACCGCGACCGCGACGGCGCGGACTTCGTTGCGGTTGAGCGGGGCGAAAAGAAGAGCAAGGCGCTGTTCCGTATCCGCAAATGGAAGAACCAACCCATTTCGGACATATTCCTCCGGGACATGCAGAATTTCATGAACGAAAACAAGACCTCCGCTGGATTTGTGGTTGCAGGGGCGAGACTTACCAGCGGCGCTGAAGAAGCCCTGAAAAACCTCCGGAAGATCACCGTGATCAACGCGGAGGAACTGGGTACCCTTCTTCAAAAGGTTCTGAAATAATGCAATCAACCAGACACGACGTTTTCATCAAGACAGGCGCGCGGACGTTCAGCGCAGTTCTTTTCCTGATGGTCGTGGCGGTGAGCTTCCTCTCTTGCCGCAAAACCGGGCCGACTATGTATGACGGACCTCCAGAAATCACCATTGGCAAAATCTATTGGGAGGCGCCGCATCCCCGGCCGGTGGAAGAGCGGGCCACGTTTGAAATCAAGAAGGAACTGGCAGTGTTGTTTGCGATGGTCGATCGAAAGGATTGGACCGGCTTGGCTGACCATGTCAGCGCAGACAGAGGGCTCTACATCGATCTAAAATCCCACAAAACACGCGAGCAGCTGGATAAGGAGCTCCACAATCCCGAGGGCTACCTCCAGCGCTTCTACTTCAATACGGAAGCGCTCCGCAAACACACAGGCAACGCGGAACAGCTGGCCGTCCGGGACATTCTCCGGACAACGCGCACCATCAAGGCCGACTTCTACATGGAACCAGGTGAACGCGAATGCGAGCTGAAACTCCGTTTGGAAGACAACCCGGACATGAGTTACATGCTCAACAACCCAGTCTTCATCAAAGAGAATGACCTCTGGAAAGTATACCGCTTATTCTAGGCAGCATACGATGAACCAGCCCGGTCGCTTCTTGAAACGCTTTTCCAATGTGATGGGAGTGGCCCTCCTGGCGCTGGGTGTCGTTGCTGCAACACTCGCTCTGACAAAGAGCTGGGGTGTCTTTGTTCAGAGCTGCCCTAACAAGGATGTGCTCTCATCGGACGGGAATGCCAGGCTCTCCACCGTTCTGGACCAGTACCAAGCCTTTCATGACCTGCGACTTTGGGACGGGATCTTTCCGCTGCTCGATACTCCCACGTGGCCGCCGCTCCGCTACATTCTTTCCTTGATTGTGTTTGCAGTCCTGCCCGGCGGACCTTCGCAGATTGCGGACACGGCCATCAGTTTTGCTTTCTATGCCCTCTTGTTTCCGTCTCTCCTCTTCGTCAGTCTGCGGATGTGCAGGTCGCTTCTGACTGCCGGGCTGACGTTCACCGCCGCCACCCTCTTGATTGTGCAGGCAGCGGAAATTCCCATGTTTGCGCTCTCTTCTATGCTTGAGACTCAGGGGATGTTCTTCACGGCGTGGTCCGTCTATTTTACGTGGCGGCTCTGGCGGGAGGACAAACATGAACCGACGTCAACTCCAGATGCTTTAGGGCTCTTTCTCTCCATCCAAGGTCTCTATCATACAAAGTATCCGTACGGGATCATGTTCCTCCTGGCTGCATTTGCGGGGGAGATGATCCGTCACCCGCGTTTCTATGTGGACACAGCAGATCTTGCCTTATCAACGCACTACCGCGGGATGCGACGGCTCCTTCTGGCCCTGTTTATTCTCGTGATTGCAGCACTTGCTGTGGCGCCGCACATGGGCCTTCCGATCAATAACAAGACATCCAAGCACGTCATGTTCGCTGTCTCCCTCTTGTTCTTCATCGACGCGAACCTCTTTCTCCTGCGGAGGCGCTCAGCCCTTGGCGCGCCGGAAAGCACGGCGGCCCTCTACAAATTCGGCGCCTTCCCGGCGCTCGTCTGGCTCCTGATCCACCCGGACCGACTGGCAAGCACTCTAGGCACGCAGCTCCGCCTTCAGGAACAAACCCGCAGCTACCTCGCAAGCCTCTTGGACCAAGTTTTCGATTCCCGTCCTCCGGCGCCCCTGCTGGGAGCTGCGGTGGTTTTGGCGCTGGCCCTGCTATTCCTGAAAAGAAACCGGCGCGACCCCGGCAACATACTCGCGGCAGCTGCATGGGCTCTTGCGTTTTCCCAGATTTTGATTCTTGAATTTCTCACCGGCAACAAGCAGCTCCGACATATCTACCACGCCCTGCCCGTTGTCCTCGTTTTGTCCGGCGTCTTTGTCACGCACGTCCGGGGCGTTATGCAGTACGTCGGCGGCGGAATCCTCGCGTTGATCATTGTCCTTGCCGTAACGCATCCCAACAGTGTGCTCTCGCAGGGGTATGCTCTGAAGCAGATGTGTTTCACAGACACGGATCACGCGCTGATGGATCCGGCGCGCTGGGTGGCCGACAAAACGCCGGGCGGCCGTGTTCTCATTGTCAACGTGTTTCATCCGATTATGGAACCGCTGAAGGGAAGACTCCTTGCCACAGACATGGACCTCTTGATCCGATTCAAAGCCCGCGAGATCGGCGGCTGGGCCAGAAACGACTCGCCTCACAACGACCGCACCTGGTCCGATTTCGATGCAGTGCTGTTTGTGGCGCCTGACTGCTCGCCCAAGGCGGCGGCCGTAACCATTGAACAGCGCGCGAAGAAAGTAAAAGCGGGCCTCGTGGAAGTGCGACGGTTTACGCACCCCGCCGAGCGCATCTGCACCGTTGAATACAAAATCCTGAAATAATATGAACTCGATACGACTTGCGGTTTTTTCTCTTATCATGTGCTTCGGGGTGTGTGTGATCGCGTCCTGCTCGCTGGGACAATCCGCGCGGCAAGAGTGTAAGCACAACAGCCAGTACGCGGGGGATACGGAAGGGAACACCGCCTTGGCGTGCTCAAACTATCCCCAGCAGTTGAATCAAAACAACCCGGCGGCCAACGGGACCCTCCTCGCATGCTTAGTCGTGCTGGCTCAGTATCATGCGTGCGACAAGAAATCCGGCGCACAGCGCATCGTAGTGTTTGATCCCGGATAGGCTCAGCTGGAGACTTTCAGGAAGCGGCGGAAGATGATGATGTTGGTGCTCCCCAGCCATTTGGCCAGGTTTTCCCGGATGATCTGATTGCGGTTTTTGCCGGCTCTTGCTGATTCCGGGAGCGCATCGTACTCAGCCATTGCGCGTCGTCCAAAGTCATCGTAGGAGTCCTTCACCATCTTTGTCACGCGCTTGTACGCGGAGTAATCATCCTTATCCGGGCCCACAGAGGGGAGGAGGGTGTCCCGCCAGAAATCCAGGATCACTTTCTTGGTCATCTCTGCAGGCACGAACTTCTGGATCAGTCTGCTTGCTCCAACCTTTCTGTGCATAGTGCCGGTCTTGGATTCAAAGAGGAAACGGCGCGTGAGGTGGTAGAAGTACTGCGGGCCCAGATGATAGAAGAAAACATTCTTGAACTTGGCGCTGATTCCCAGATTCAGCAGAGAAATATCCATCACCAGATCAAAAAAAGCCAGGAGGAACTTGGTGTACTGGTCTTCCGGGTTGTTGGAATTTGTTTCCGGACTCCGGCGCGAGTATTGAAGGATGAGATCGCTTCTGATGAAGTTTTGATCCGCGCCCATGTGGGTGTCCACATAGATAACGTCTTTGAGTCCCTTCCTCTCCTCTTCCAGAGCCGCAGGGTCGTAGCTGAACACGTATGACGGCCCCTGATTGAACGCTGCAGAGCCGGTGCTGTCCAGATAGTGCGCTGACTGCGGCGCGCCCGGACTCTTTGTTGCACCAGCCGACGCAGGCGGTTGGTGGGTCCGCTTTTGTTGGAGCGGCTCCGGCGGACCTTCAACGGAAAAACCCGTGCCGGATTCCTCAAACTGTTCGTCGGAAAAAACGGAGGAGAGCTGGTATGTTCCAATGGAGTTGTAATCTCCCACACCGGCCAGGCTCTTCACGGAAAGTGGATCTTTTTGGACGCGCAAAATCCGCGCCATGCGGTCCGCGAACGTGGATATGGTTGTGCAGAGGTGAATCGCCGGCTGCACGCGGAAATCGATGAACTGACTGCGAAATTCGGATGCGGGCGCCAGCTGCGCCCCGACAACTTTGGACCGGATCCGGTGCAGGATTTCTGAGGCCTCCAAAGCGAATCGCTTCAGATAGATCATGGTTTTCAGAAAAATGATAAAACTAAGGCGATGGTCGTTGAACTCGCCGGTGAAGACACTGTGGTACTCCCGGGAGGCGTCCTTCTTGAGCGTGTCGGCGCTGAGGGCGCTGATTACCTGGCGACAGAGCGTCTGTAGGTCTCCCAGCCCCTTGTCCATCTCCGCCATGCTTGTCTGGAGGCGTATGCGCTCGTCCTGGGTCAGCGCGCTGGAAGTGAGGAGTTGTTGGGCGGCTTTTGCCAAGCCCGCCATCCGCTCTGGAACGTACGCATACCCTTTCTTGAAGTCGTCAATGAGGGCAAGATCCGGCGATTCGCCCTGTTTATTCACCATTTGCATGCGTTCTGGTCGAAAAAATCCAAGAATTTTTTATTTGCAGAAAAAGCGTAACCCTTTTCTTGGCTATACGGCGAAAAGCCCGGGTCTTGACCGGGGATGCCAGCACTTTTCGCCTGGGGGTACATATGAATCGATTTGGGATTGCGGTGGGCGCTGCACTACTTTTTGCACTGGTTGCCTGCCGTGGCAAGACAGAGGAACGTGCGAATGAACAGAAGACCGCCCGGTTGACGATGATCAACGGATCGGTGCATGTTCTGAACAACGGAACGGAGCGCGCCATCAACCTAGGAGACTATCTGCTCCCCGGGGATACGCTGAAGACTGAAAAGACAGCAACTGCGGAAATCTTTGTAAAAGGTCAGGGCCTGATGAAGGTCTCTGAAAACTCTGAAATTCAGATGGGCGCTATCCTCGCGCAGGGCCAGACGAGCGTTGAAGTCCGCGCTGGAAGCGCGGCCATGTTCTTGAAGAAACAGGACCGCCAGGGTGAGTTTACAGTGAAATCGCCCACGGCCGTGGCCGGTGTGCGCGGAACATCCTTCTTGGTCACTGTGGATGATAAGTCTACCACTCGATTTGCTCTCGTGGAAGGCGCCATCGAACTGAAGAATGCCAAGGGCTCCATGATCATGGACAAAGCCGGCGAAGTGACTGTGACAAATGACACGGACCTCGCCAAGATCGCAGTACGGCCTCTGTCGCCTGCTGCGCTCGAGTCCCTGAAGAAGCTCGCCGTATTCCAGCGTTCCAACTTGATGGAATACAACTCCCTCGTGGACGATCTGAAACAAAACGAAGCGGTGAAAGGCTTGGAAGTTCAGGGCGGGTCTGCCACCGAGCGCTTCGTGAAACTGGCCGACGATTCCCGTCGCCCGGAAGAAGCGGGACAGAAAGCCAAACGCG
>JACPZR010000048.1 GCA_016195395.1 Spirochaetia bacterium | reverse complement strand
GGATCTCAAGCTTTGATGGCGTAAAGAACAGCGGGAAGATATCGCACCGGGGCACCTTTTCCTTTGTGTTTGGTTATTCGAGAGCAAGTGCAAGAATTGATCATGAATGGCGGGTTCCTGAAAATGCCTCAAACAGCGTCACCCTATTGGTCCCTTTGCGCCTTGTTTCGCTCATAAAGGACCGGGCCCGCGATGCAAACTTGAATTTTGCCGGTTACGTGCGCCTTCTGGTCGGCGGGTGCCGCTGGCGACTGGCTGACGGCCAGCTGGAACGGGCAGAGACCTACGCCACACTCTATCAACAGCCGCATCAATCACTGATCCGCCTCTCTGTCCGCTTGGATGCGGGTCGCTGGCTTGAATTCAGCCAGCTTTGCCGGTTTCATGGGTTGTCGAGGTGTCGGATGTTCGTCCTACTTCTTGAGCAGGACATCCATGAGGCACGTGGTGGGTCAGTGGGACTTGTCGGAACTCCGACAAATCATCAGAAACGTTACGTGATACTTCGTGCAACTAGACTCGCACTGGTAGAGGAAGCAACCACAGCCCTGTTGCCCAAACTCACGCGCCGGCTATCATTTCGCGCGCGTTTCCATTCTTCGCGCCGGGCGCGAGACCCCACAAGCTAGGAATTTATCCCCACGGCCATTGATGCTTGACAGGAATGCATACGTTTGAATAGCATACAAATGACGGTGTACGTCATGGGGTAGATTTTGGGTCGTACCGTTGCGCCATACTCTTGGCAGTTGGAGATTTTTCGTAAGAGATTCGCCAAATTCCGCCGTGCGCTCCGGAAGGAAGACCAGGAGATATTTGATCGTTTGATGAGATACGCTAAAATTCACGTTCAGTCTGGTGTACTGGCCGCTTCGTCGAATCCCGCCGACGCGCTTCTCTTATCGGTCATAGTGGAGCAGGAAAGGTATATTTCGAATCTGGAAAAAGTAACCATCAGTCTGGAGGAGACTATGAAGGAATGTGTTCTTCGGATCCATGCATTAGAGGCGGCAGTGAGGTGTAGCCCTGAAAAACCGGAGGATGTCTTTGCCGAGGGAGATAGCAAGTGAAGGGGCGAACTTCCATTCTGATCGAAGCAGTTCGCCTCCGGGCCAAGTGGGGGCGTCTCCAGGGACTCCCTTCACTCTCGAAGGACATATCTTTGATATCTATCACTTGGAAGACGTTGTACACGTCTGGGTTATCGACAAAGGTGGAAAAGCCTGGCTGATCAAAGATGTGTTTATGCCCGGAATATTTGTCGCAGGGAATGAAAAACTTCTGCAGCAACTTACTCATCGCCTAAACGACTTGGGGATTCTGGCACAATCCCCAAGAGTTGTAGAGAAGCTGCATTTTTACAGAGATCAAAGAATTCCAGTTCTGGAGTATCGAATTCAGCGGCCACATTTTCTCCGAACGATCCATACAAAGCTCTACGAATTCTTTGAGAAACTTGATATCTATCACAGCGACATAGAGCTGACCACCCATTACATGTTGGAAAAGGGGGTGTTTCCGCTGGCCGCAGTTAGAGTATTTGCAGACCGGACCATCGCTGGAAATTTCGAGCAGTGCTCTCTGCGTGGCATTACAGCCTTGGAACCACATGAAAGTTTTGAGTATTCCCTGCCCACCATGCGAATATTGCGGATGTCCCTCGCTGGGAATTATCGTCTCGGAGTTGGGAAAGCCGGTCCGCTGATCTTTGAATACGACAACATTCGCGAGGAAGTGATGTTAGATGCATCCGGCAACGGATTGGATAGAATCAATGATATCCTCAGTTCCTACGACCCGGACGTTATCCTTTCAGCGCACGGGGATCAGACGATATTTCCCGCGCTGTTTGCCGCCGCACAAGAATGTGGTCACTCCCTTCTATTTGACCGAGATCCTTTATATACGCGCCGTAAGATCGTCACCAAAGGGACCAGCTATCTCTCCTACGGAAGTGTCATCTACCGCGCACCTTCGTATCCACTGTTCGGCAGATGGCATATAGATTCGTTTAACTCGTTTGTCTTTAGGGAGAGTCGGCTCGCGGGAATCATTGAACTTGCGCGTCTTTCACGGCTTCCCGTACAGCGGCTGGCTCGTTCTTCAACGGGCACTGCCATGACTGCGATCCAGACAGAAGTGGCGATCAAAAGAGGTTATCTTGTGCCCTGGCAAAAAAGCCGTACTGAAAAAGAGAAATCTGCGCTCGAACTTCTGACGGTTGATAAGGGAGGGCTTGTCTATGAGCCCGATATCCGCTCTGGACCCGTTCATGAAAACGTTATTCAAATCGACTACAGTCAGATGTACCCCAGCATCATGGTGAATCATAATATCTCTCCGGAGACGGTGAGTTGTGACTGCTGTAGTTCCGGAGAAGAGGTTCCTGAGTCAGTGTCTTGGATTTGTCGCAGACGACGCGGCATAGTTCCGGAAGCCCTGGCCCCGATTCTCGCAAGAAGGCGTTACCTAAAGAAGCGACTCAAGGAGACAGTCGGTCCGGAGCATGATGTGATCGACGAACGTCAGAGCTCGCTTAAGTGGCTTTTGGTCACCAGCTTCGGCTATCTGGGATATCGAAACGCAAAATTCGGAAAACTGGAATCGCATGAGGCTGTAACGGCATTCGGTCGAGACAAACTCCTGCGTGCCAAAGAGCTGGCCGAGCAGTCGGGCTACACTCTGGTTCATGCCATTACGGATTGTCTGTTTATTAAGCGGGATGACGGCGCTTTTACTTCAGATGACGATCCTCTTCTGCTGCATCTTTTACAGAGCATTTACGATCACACCGGAATTGAAATCGTATCGGAAGGCACGTATTCCTGGATTGTCTTTGTTCCGTCGCGTCAGGATTCTGAAATGCCTGTGGCCACTAAATATTTTGGCCGACTTTCAACCGGGTCTCTGAAGATCCGCGGCATTGCAGCGCGGCGAAAAGACACAACACCGTACATGAAACAATCCCAGATGGATTTCCTAAATGCGATGATCACAGCGGAACATGCATCCACCCTGCGCATGCTGCATCCACAGATGGACGCTATATTCAGCACACAACTAACTCGCCTCTACGACCGCCAAGTAAACTGGAAGGACCTCTTGATTCGCCGGACGGCTACCCGCGCAAGGGAGGATTACGAGGTAGCGGGCGCCGCAGCTGCTTCTCTTAACGAGCTGGCCGCTCTAGGTATTGAAACCACGGCAGGTGAAAAAGTCAGATATCTGCTTGGTCATCCAAAGGAGAGGAATCCAGGCAAACGCTACATACCTGAGGAATCAGTCTTGGCCGGGAAAAAAGCGCCGCTTTGGAGTCCGGAGGCATATCACCGCCTGCTCTTGGAAGTATACCGCGAGGTCTGGGAACACTTCGCTCCCGCCGGCTATTTTGGCCGGCTGATCCAGGATCTCAAAGAAAGCCTGAAGGGGGAGCGTGAGCAGGGGCGGTTTACTTT
The DNA here is from genome assembly GCA_016195395.1 of Spirochaetia bacterium. The sequence goes on along the minus strand of JACPZR010000048.1, from coordinate 2,196 downwards.
CTGACCGCGGGCTTCTTGGCCGCCCGGAACGCACGGCTCTTTGTGGCGCCCGCTTTCTTCAGCATGTCCGCAATTTCAGCGCGTTCGTAGGCTTCTGCCAGAGCCAGGGCGTTGTACCCGTCGATCTCGAAGTTGACATTTGCCTTCCGCTCGAGCAAAAGAGGTACGACAGCGCGGCGGTCAAAGTACACCGCCAAATGCAGCGCCGGCCATCCGTCGAACTGCGCGTTGGGGTCTGCCCCGGCCATGAGCGCCTTCTTTGCTCTCTCATCATTGCCGCTGTATAACGCATCAAGCATCGGGCGATTCTGCGACGCGTCGATCTTTGCCGGCCGGTTGTCCGACGGGTCCACATTGTTGTCATTGGATGCGCCCTTCTTAAAGAGCGACTCCAAGCGACCACTTCCGGTTCCCACGAACGCATAATCAAATACCGTGCCTTCAGCACGTCGGTCCTTGTGGTACCACATGTCCCGGTCCGATGCATCCGGATGGCGTATCTTGGTCACTCCCTGGGTTCCCCCGGAGAGGTCGTAGGCCTCACCGAGCGTTTTCCCCGCAAATGCCTGAGCGATCACGGCCTGAATGGGCGAATCCCACCATGCCGCATAGTAGCCGCTGAACTTGGCATCCATGAATGGTTTTGAATACGCAGCAATCCGTCGCTTTGCTTCTTCTTCGCTGACCTTGCCCATGTCTGTCCCGGCATTGCCGGCAGTGAAGCATGCGCCCATATAGAGAACAATGGCGCCCGGCGCCGGCTCCCAAGAACGCACGTCGGATTCGCCAATCCACACCTCGTTCACTACGAGCATACCTGCGGGACTCAGTTTGGCTTTGTAGCTGGGCGCGTTGGAATCACCAATGCCGTGCCCGGCGTATGCGATGAAGTGCGCGCCCTTCACGGCGTTGCGGATTGTGTCCATCGACGTGGGTGCATAGATCTCTGTGACTTGGACGCCGCGGCTGCGGAGAACAGAGGCGACATTTTTTAAATACTGCGCATAGGAGCGCGTGGTACTGCCGCTGGGTCCGTCCACGTTGCCGCCGAGCATGACAGCTTTGAGTCCAGAAATCTTGACCGTCGCTTCAGGGAGAACCGCGCGCGACCGCGGATGAGTATCGACAACGCCCACCGGCCGGCTGGGGTGTATGCGTTCCGGCGCATCTGCAAGGAGGCCGGCGGTGCCGCACGCAAATACAAAAAGAAAGCTCTTAACAAAGGACTGAACCACGAAGCGATGTGTCATGCCCCCATTTTCCAGCCCGGCGGCCCCATCGTCAACGGCAAATATCGCCTTTTCCATGTTGACCAAGACCCCTCTGTGCCCGATCCTGTTCTTTATGGCTTCCGAGCTCGACGCTCAACCCGGGCACCTTGTCCTCGCCCGCAAATATCGCCCGCAGAAATTCGGTGACGTGGTGCAGCAACACACGGCGGTCCGCGTTCTGTCCAACGCCATTGAAGCCGGACGGATCGGTTCCGCGTATCTATTTTTTGGACCACGCGGCGTTGGGAAGACCACGCTCGCGCGCATTCTTGCCAAGCGCGTGAATTGTTTGAATCCTCAGGGCGTGGAACCATGCGATGCGTGCGAAAACTGCCTTGCTATTTTGAACAACACGGCGTTGGACATTCTTGAAATCGACGCCGCTTCCCAGCGCAAAATTGAACACGTGCGTGAGCTTCGGGAGAACGTGCAGTTTCCGCCCATGCACGCCAAGCGCAAAGTCTACATCATTGACGAAGTTCACATGCTGACCACCGAGGCCTTCAACGCGCTCCTGAAAACTCTCGAAGAGCCTCCGCCGCACGTGTTGTTTGTTCTTGCAACAACGGAACTGAACAAGATTCCGGAAACGATTCTCTCCCGCTGCCAGGTATTCACATTCCGCAAAGTGCAGCTGAAAATCATCCAAGAGTATCTCAAAGAACTCTGTCGCCGCGAAAAGATCGACGCAGAGGACGAGGCGTTGTTCTGGGTGGCCCGCCGCGGTGACGGCTCCGTGCGCGACAGCCTCTCCTTTCTTGAACAGGCCATCACATTCTCGGGACGCAAAGTGACGTCCGCGGCGGTGAAAGAACTTGTCGGAGCGCTTCCACTGGACCTCTTTATTGGTTTGACCTCCGCTCTCCTCAATCCTGAAAGCAAGGATGAAGCCGTTGTACAGCCGGTGGAAGAGCTGTTCGCCGTG
>JACPZR010000512.1 GCA_016195395.1 Spirochaetia bacterium | reverse complement strand
GGCCGCCGGCTTCAAGGATCCCACTGTCGGCCTTCAAGCGTTATTCGCAGGTTCCGTGGGCGCAGCAGTTCCTCTCGTGGGCGCCTTCCTGGTGCGGAATTACAAACTGCGACGGGTTTTTGACATCATACCTAAAGAGCCGCAGGATGCAGCGGTTGCGTTGATCCGTTATCCATTCTTTGAAGCAAAGTTGATCCTTGTGCGATGGGTCATCGGAATGGCGTGCGGGCATCTGTTCTTTATCGTTCTGCACAAAGTGGAGCCGATGGTTCTTTTGACCGTTCCGTTTGTGCTTCTTCAGGTGCTCCCGATTTCTTTCATTGTGCACCTGTTTATTACAGAAGATACCATCCGCCCCATTCTTGTGTATCCGCCGTTGTCAGGCATTTTGTCGCTCCCGGAAAAGGAACTGCCGCGGCTGGGATATTTCGCGCGTATTCTCATGAGTATCTGCGCTGTGGCCGTGCTCCCGCTGAACCTGCTGGGCTATCTGCTCTTTGCTTCTATCAACGGACAGATCAAAGTGGAGCACCCTTTGGTCCACATAGTAATTCTTGGCGTGCAGGTGATAGCGGCCATGATCGTCACATCGTACGTGACGGCGCGGGCCATGAAAAACGGTCTCTCTTTGACTAACTCGGTCCTCCAGCGTGTGGGAGAAGGAGAATTTGAAATAAACAGCGTGCGCACATCCGCCGACGAACTGGGCGACCAGTCGTACATGCTGTCTCACGTTATCCGCCAGTTGAACGGAATGTATACCGAAATCAACGACCTGAATGAAACGTTGGAAGAACGTGTGCGCCACCGCACAGAAGAGTTGAACAAGACCCTGGAGCGCGTCAATGAACTGCGCGTCCAACAGGACGGGGACTACTTCCTGACGTCGCTCTTGATGAAACCGCTGGGCGCCAACAAGTCCGTCTCCTCCGCGGTAACACTCAATTTTTTGGTTCACCAGAAAAAGAAATTCGAATTCCGCCGCTGGAAAGAAGAGATCGGCGGCGACTTGTGTATTGCCCATACACTGTTTCTGGACCACACGCGGCCGCACACAGTGTTTATCAATGCGGATGCAATGGGCAAGTCGATTCAGGGCGCCGGAGGAGCAATCGTGCTTGGCGCTGTATTCAGTTCCATTGTGGAACGCACGCTGCTTTCTGTGGAAAGCCGCGACATGACGCCGGAGCGATGGCTCAAGAACGCGTTCTTGGATCGCCAGAAAGGCTTCATGGGATTTGATGGAACCATGCTGATGAGCCTGTTCATGGGTCTGGTGGACGACGAAACGGGAACACTTTACTACATCAATGCAGAGCATCCGTCCGCCGTGATCTACCGCAACGGCAAGGCTTCTTTTCTCCCGGACCAGCCGATGTTTTACAAATTGGGCACCTCCGGCCTTGAGAATTCGATCTATGTCAACACGTTCCGACTCCAACCCGAGGACGTGATCCTCGCAGCCTCTGACGGCAGGGATGAGATTGTTCCCTCACACGGTTCGCGCCTCCCGGGACGGGACTTTAACGAAACGGATTTTCTGGGCGTTGTGGAACAGGCCGGCGGGATGCTTGACATGATCGATGTGATCGCAGGCGAACAGGGGGAGCTGTCAGACGACTTCTCTGTAGTGCGTGCTGCGTTCCTGGAAGATCGAACGCTTCCCGAAGGTCCGGGCCCTGATGTAAAGAAGCTCGTCGCACAGGCGGCGGAGGCGTATCGGTCAGGAGCACGCGATGAAGCCCGTCGTATTTTGGAAGAGGCAGCAGTCAAATCACCGTTCCCGATGGTTCTCACTCCCTTGGCGCGCATTCTCGCCCGCTCCGGTGATTTCCCCAAGGCTTCAGAGTACGCCGCTCGCTCCCTGGAACGTGATCCGTCAGATACTAAGCTCATGTTCTTGGCGTCTTTCGCCATGAAGAAATGCCGGCGGTTGGAAGAAGGGGCGCGGATGGGGGAGCGCGTCCGCGTACGGATGCCCCGCTTTGTCCGCAACCTGGTTAATCTTTGTGAACTTCACATTCTATCCGGCAACATGAAACGGGCGGAAGAGCTCATCACTGACATTTTTACTATCGATGCAGATAACGTCCGCGCGGCCGCGCTGAGGGATCGCTTCTTCGCGGGGCGGAATGCCAAGCAGCCATGAGACGACTGAAAGGCACTGCAGGAAGTCTCATCCTTTGCGGACTCGCCTTATTTTCAAGTGAAAGCGCTTTCGCAGACACGGCACAGACTCCGGCAACGTCTCCGAAAGAGGACAACCTTTCATACACGGCCACGCTGATTCTCGACGGGGTGGTTCCGGGTTTCGGCAGTTTCTACACGGGCGCCACGGGCCGCGGAGTGGCTGTCGCCATTGGCCGCGTATTCACTGCTTACAGCGCGTACGAATTCTGGGTGGAAGCGCAGGAATACCGCTCCGTGGCCAAAGCGGCCCGGGTGGCGGAGCTGTATTACGGGCCCGGCTATCGCTACCAGAATCCGTACGGACCCGGCTTCATCTACCCGCGGGGCACGGCGCGCACGGGGAGTTCATTCACAGCCGACCAATACCAACACATGGCGGACCGGCGCATCTTTCTCGTTTCCCTTTCACTGACGTTACACGCGGTGATCTGGGCGTCCGGGATGATGGCCCTGCGCTCAGACTTGAATGAATCGGAAGAAAAGCGGCTGCCCATCTTTGACATCGGCCCCGATGGGAAGCCCGGCAAGGTTGGAACCGATGGCCGCGGCGGCGTCTCCGTGCGCGCCGGGATGCAGTTCTTTTTTGGAGATAACGATAGGGGTACGGGGCTATTCGCCCGGGCTTTTGAGCAGAGCCGGCAGCGTCCGAAAAACGATGGCTACATCCATCCAGAACGACCAGTTCTCAATGTAATATATGTCCGCCTCTACACGTTTCTCGATCGATGTATCACCGCGCCAGCCCTGCACCTGCGCCCATCCCGTGATTCCGGCCTTCACAGAATGGCGCCGCATGTAGTGCGTGTATTTGGATTTGAACTGATACACAAAATGCGGCCGTTCCGGGCGCGGTCCCACAACAGACATGTCGCCCAAAAGAACGTTCAAGAACTGCGGTAGTTCATCGAGTGACGTCTTCCTGAGGATACGGCCGATTGACGTTACCCGCGCGTCGCCCTTGTGTCCCCAGATAGTGTCAGAAGCCTGCTTCTCCTGTGTGACCATGGTCCTGAATTTATACACGTGGAAAATGCGACGGTCCAGGCCTATGCGCTCCTGGCGGAAAAAGACAGGTCCTCTGGACGTAAGCTTGATCAAAAGGCCCAGGAGCACAAATACCGGCAGCAATACCAAAAGAACGGTCAGGGAAAATACGATGTCAAACGTCCGCTTCACAGCGCGGTTGTATCCGTTCTTGAGCGGTGTATCGCGGACAGTCAGGATCGGGATGCCGTCCATGTCTTCCAGACGCGCCCGTGACGTGATCAACTCCACCAGGTCCGGGACAATGCGGCAGTCAATGCCTTCGCTGTCGCAGAATTCAAGAACGGTCTGGAGCATTTCCATTTCGATGGGAATGGCGTAGACGACGAGGTCGGGCTTCAGCTTGTCGGATGCCTTCTTCAAATCCCGGATTCCGCCCGCAATGAGGGATTTCATTTCCGATCCGGCTCCCTTGGAAGGCCCCAAAAGTCCCACCACCTGGTAGCCGTAGATTGCATGCTTCTTCAGCGTTTCGTGAAATCTCCTGGCCGCCGCCCCGGTGCCGATGATCAAAACGCGGCGGATGTTGTAGCCGCGGGCGCGCAGAACCCCGAGAAGCTGGCGGAACATAACGTGACCAAAAGAAATGAATACAACGGAAAAGACCGCCGTATACAGGATCACCTTTCTGGAAAACGACGTTCCACGGTAAAAGAACAAGACCGCCAGGGCCACGGTAAGACTCAAGAAAACACCGCGCGTGATGGCCCACGTTTCCCGGACGTAGCTGAGGCCGCGCCGCGGATGGTAGAGGTCCGTTGAAACGAACACCATCACCTGCACCACGGTAAGAAAGAGGCCCAGGTAGAAATAGCTCCCAAACAGAACGAGCTCAGGGTTGCCGCCAAAGAGCTTCCCCGGAGCAAACACCCCTCCCAGGTCCGGCGTAACGAGCCGGCGTTCCTCGGTGCCAAGCACGTAAAAATGGAGAAAGAAAGCGGCAGCGAAGGCCAGAAAGGAAACGCACAAGTCCAAGAGTATGAACGATATCTTGAAAGTCTGGTTTTTCTCACGCAGCATGAAACATCATCCCCGGATCAGTTGGTCCGTATACCTGTGCGGCCCACGTCCGTTGGTCGGACGCGCTGGCGCTCCAAAAGGAAGCGGCTGGGCCGGTCGCCAATGCCGCCAAGGTCAAACCGCAGCAGTTGTATGCTGAAAAAGACTTTGTTATCATAAAAGTTCACCGTGCTGACGGAACCCAAAACTGCGAGCACGCTCTTCTGCTCCACAGAATAACCGACGCGGTATTCAAAGTCATGCACGTCCATAATCAACGCCATCTCAAAATAACCGACGTTAAACACGGATTTCTGTCTCTTTTCCGGGCCGTTGAAGCCCATACCATTGACTACGTCATTGGAAAATGCCGTGTAGTCATTGTTTCCGTTAACATCCTGGTGATTCTGCCGATAGCGGCCGGTATTCGTGGCCCGTGATTCCAGCTCCATCTCAAAGTAAACACGCCGCGTAATCTGAATATCCGCCCTGGCTGTGTAACGGAACTGATCCAGGTCCGGCCGGATGCCTTGGTTGTTGTACGTGCAGGACGCCCCGGCCACGAAAGATGTAGTCGTGGTATCAAGGACGGCGGGGCACGCATTCGTGGTGTGATACACGTGGTACCAGTAAAAGCCTGTCTCAAAAAATCGGAGCCGCTCAAGAAGCCAAAGGTCAAAACCTCCGGCTTGGAAGTTCAACCCCAGAACATTCGAGTGGTCGCGATGATTCACGGCGTCGTATACGTAGTCGTTTGTCACACGGAACTGAAGGAAATGCGCCTTGCGCCGCGAGAGCAGATTTTCGCGGTCCTGGCGGAACAGGTTCAAGAAGTCAAAGAGCACGTCGGTACGGAAAACGGGGTAAAACCACCTGTCACGATATTCCACTGGATATTCAAATTTCCGCATATCGTAGATGGACGAGAGGCTCATGCTCACGGTCCGCAGAAAGTTCGACTCTAAAGCCACTTCCGTTTCATTCAGCTTCTGGTTGTTATTGAAGCCGTGAAGGTTCAGCTGCGGGGCGTCCTTTTGCTCTTCCCTGACCGTGTCTTTGCGGCGGTATGTGGTGCGGAGATACAGGAAGTCAGGCCCAAACATGAATTCGTCTTCTGTAAAGTAGAACTCGTAGCTGCGCTTTTTCGATTCCAAGTCCAGGGCCGCAGCGTCTCCAATCGTGGAGTTCACGTTACTGGTGGTTCGTTGCGCCCCTATCCCGACAATCGGATTGAATGATACATACGGGAGCGGGTTGATATAACTGCGAAACGAAGATGTGCCGCGGCTTGTGTCGATCGTGTCCAAGTAGGCGCCGTTCGAATAGTCTTTCCGCGTATCTGTGTGAATCACGTTGTCCCAGTAGACGGGAATGTCCAGCACAGGAACGCGGCCAAGGTTAATTTTCTTGGCAATGTCAACGGATGGAACGACGTCATTCACCGGAATGTAATGGGAATCTTCGATGGTCTGCTTTTGAAGCCACAAACGGTTGCGGGTGGCCTCCACACGAACCGTGAGGTCGTCCAGCATCTCGTTGTAGACCAGATTCCAATTGGTATCGTTATGCAGAAGGCCCCGGCCCGCCTCGTGATGCGCATACAGCGCAGGGATTGTGGTGGCCGGCTGGAATCGGCCTCCAAATTCAAAGTCGTAGGCCCGGTTTGTATAATCCTCATAACGCAGATGGACGTTTCTCACAGAATTGGTCTGCGCGTTTTCCGCGTGCCAGTTCATGACGCCATAGATCTTTTTCCAGTCGTAGAGCTCCTCACCGCGGCCTGTGGCGTAGAGGTTTCCGGAGTATTTCTCGTGCACGTAATGCTGTACGTTATTGGTAATGCGCACTTTGGAATCCCGGATTTCCGCCTCATAGTTCTTGAACTCACTCGCGCCCAATTGGAGAAAGTAGTTCAGGCCCGGAGAAAATCGGAACATGTCCACGCCGCTGCTTGTTCCCGTGTTCTCATAGAAATCCAGCTTGAAGCGGTATGCGATTGGCTGCCAAGAGGACGCCAGGGCCGTTGGGACGCTGAATTGATATGTATTTTGTAAGAATCCACCCTGAATCTGTCCGTAGCCTGCCTGTGAAATGATCCCTGTCCCCCAGCTGGATGCGTAGAGGAACGGGAGAGGGAGAACCGGGATACCGCCGACATAGAACAGAACTCCCACCGCCACGATCTTCTCATTCTCGTAGATGTAGATGCGGCGGGCGGAGAAATTGTAGTGCGGTTTCTGCGCGGCGCAGGTGGTAAAGAAAGTATGGCTGACCGCAAAACGCCCTTCCCCGATCATCTTGATGGCAGCGCCCACAAAGTACACGGGGTGACGGTATCCGTCAGCATTGTAGATGATACCGCTTCCCAGGCGTTGGTCAAACAGCATCCGCTCTCCGCGAATCTCCGTGCCTTTGCC
>JACPZR010000496.1 GCA_016195395.1 Spirochaetia bacterium | reverse complement strand
TATATTTTCACTGTCCCGGTGGCCCTGCTCCTATCGCCTCACGTGAGTCTTCGGCGACGCGTGACGACGGGGGTCATCTATGCCGGAGCCGTCACGGCTGTCGTGATCTGCGGCTACCTGTGCATCGCAATGCTGGTTCACCGCTACCACTTTGAAGACGCGAGCATCACCCGTTGGATGGTGGCGTATCTTACTCTGGGAACGTGGGGGCTGCCTGTGGGCCTTCCTCAGAAGATCATTTGGACATACGACGGGATTGCTGAGGCCTTCCTTGTGGAGATGGGCGCCGTGAAGCGGCCCAGAGTGGATTTCGCGCACTTTTTCTCGCCCGAGGCCGCCCCATTCAATATGCTGACCGCTTTCTGGATCACGATTCTTATGCTGGGTGCTGCGCTCTTCAGGCGGCTCTGGAGGGAGCGCTTTGCGGAAATGATTCTTCTCTTGGTCTGGGTGATTCCTACCATTCTGTTTTTTGGATGGTGGGAGCCGTATCACTTTGAATATTGGCTGGGTCAGATTGTTGCCATGTGGCTTTTTTCGTACTTAGTGCTCAAGTCGGCTCTTCCCAAAGGACTCCCACAGACAGGGAAAGCGGTGATGCGGGTGGTTTATCTCGGAGTAATTTGTATTCTCTTTGCCACCAACTTGCGCTTGTCCATTGAGCCACGTTCGCAATATTATTCATTTTCCGGGGCGTCCTGGGCCAGTGAAACCCTGCAACGCATCAGGATGGAAAATCAGCGCGTATATCAAAACAAATGAGACGACCAACAGAAGCGCCTTTGAGATCTTCATCCCCGCGCGGAACGGGCCCGTCCCCTTACAGGCTGCCGCGCGGTTTGATATTAGCTGGTGCTGCCGTTGTGCTTCTCACACAGCTTGAATGCTCGAAAGAGAGCACAGCGGTTGTACAGCAGGAAGACGCAAACGTTCAAGTGGCGCTTGCTTACGCTGCAAAGAACACCGAGTGCGGCACCACGCGTGGCATCAGTATCCCCGTTATGCTTCCCGTTGACAAAGATGACCTCAAGGCATGCATAGCTCAGATTGTCGCTGTGAAATGTGCCGACTGGATGGCTGCCGATCCAACGCCCACACTCTGCCTGTCCATGCAGGCCCAGTTACGAAAGCATCAGCATTGATCAGAGCGACTGTATGCAGCGATCGATGATTTCCATGCCGGCCACTGCATCGTCCAAGTTATCCTGAGCCGTCCCACCCTGCCGCAATTTCAGCTGCGACGCGGTGTGCTTATATAGTTCAGTCCACGGATTTTTCTCAGGAATCGTCACGCGGAAGGGCGCCAGTTCATTGAATCCTTGGTAACGCCGCGACGGACCTGCTTGGAAGAAATGGTGTCCGTCATTCCCGGCGCGCACACGCCCGTTCTGGAAGTCGATCTCCATTGTGAATTCAAAATACTTCCGTCTGCCGCCGGACTCAAGTGAAGCGGAAAACTCTCCATAGTCCAAATCCACAAGCGCCGTATGTTCCGCCGAGGCAGCGTTATCCCGCATCATCCGCGCCGAAACACCGGCGGGCCTTCCAAAGAGCCAGAGCAGAAGATCAATCCAATGCACAGCATCGTGTAGAAGCGGGCCCGCGGCTCCCTGCTTCTTGGTTCCGCTGGTCTGTCCCCCTGTCAGCACGCGGCCGGTCACCCGTCGCACCGGTCCCAGGCGCCCTGATTGGACAAACTCACGCACAATGCGGTATGCCGGGTGAAAACGTCTTTCAAAATTCACCCACACATTGACGTTATTCTGACGCGCCTTCTTTTGAATCTGCTTAGCACCCGCAAGATCCAAGGCGATGGGTTTTTCCAGAATGATCCCTTTGACGCCGCTGGATGCCAGATGCACGCTCATCTCCTGATGAAGACCCGGAGGCACAGCCACTACGGCCAGGGCCGGTTTCGTCTCTTGGATCAGGACGCGATAGTCGGTCTGCATGACGTTCAGGGGAGCACCCCACCATTTCTTGAACGCTTTCATTTTCGCTGGATCGGTATCGCAGATCCCGGCCAGGTTGTAGAGAGGCCGCTCGCGGAGAGGACCCAGAGCATGTATGGTGCCGCCGTGAGTGCACGGATGATAGCGGAGTTTGTCTTTTTCAAGCGACCAGCCGATTCGGCCCAGGCCAATCAGCGCCACCTTGATGCTCATCGCATTGACCGCACTATGAAGCGCACAATCCGGAGAAGGACGTAAAATTCAAAACCCCACAGAATGGAACCCAGCACGGAAGACAGGACAATGACCAGCCCGTCGGGAAAGGCGAAATAGAAGAGGCTGGCCGGGATGTCGAAGGATAAGAGGTCGCTGCAGGTGGTGCGGCACTTAAAGTTCAGAATCTCAACGTATCGGAAAACGATGATCAGGTGCAGCACAACGCCGGAGGCGAAAGCAATGCGGAACTCTTTTTCAAGGAGGAATGCCATATTCAAACAAAACGTTGTTGCCGGGGCGCGCGCAGATTTTTTGGCTTACGAAGGCTCCGGCGTCGATCATGAGGGCAAGTAATATTTCCCGCATCAAACCACTCCCAGCGGTCCTCATAGACAGAATTGCCGCAGGTGAAGTCATTGAAGGACCGCATTCGGTCATCAAAGAGTGCGTAGAAAACGCCTTGGATGCTCACGCGCAGGCCATTTCTGTCCATACAAAGAAAGCCGGCCTGGAACAGATTCTCATCCAAGACGATGGCGATGGAATTCTCTATGAAGATCTGGGAAGGGCCATCGAGCGGCATGCCACTTCAAAAATTTCAGACTTGGACGACCTTGAAACGGTCCTGAGCTATG
>JACPZR010000495.1 GCA_016195395.1 Spirochaetia bacterium | reverse complement strand
GATCCCGCAGATACGTAGAGTCGGTGATGTCAAAAGCGACGGTCTCAGACGCAAAGACAATGCCTCCGTCCGGACGCGTCCCCATAACGAGAGGACGGAAGCCGTTGGGGTCGCGCACAGCGTAGAGAGCGTCGCGCGTGAGAACCAGAAGACTGAACGCGCCTTGAATCTGCCCCAGCCCAGAGCAGAGTGCTTCCAGAAAGTCCTCGGTCCCGCTCCGGGCCATCAGGTGAACCATGACTTCGGAGTCCACGGTCGTCTGAAAAATCGAACCGGTCTTCTCCATCTTCTTGCGGAGCTGCCAGGCGTTGGTCAAGTTTCCGTTGTGCGCCAGAGCAAAACCACCCAGGTTCGACTCTACACGGATGGGCTGGGCGTTGCGTAAGAAGGAGGCGCCGGTGGTAGAATAACGGTTATGACCGATGGCCGCGCTGCCCTGGAGTTCTTTGATTTTCTCAGGATTGAAAACATGCGCTACCTGCCCCATTCCTGCGTAGCGGAAGAGGTGTTCGCCGTCCGTGGAGACAATGCCTGCGCTCTCTTGGCCTCTGTGCTGCAACGCGTAGAGGCCCAGATAGGTATAATTGGAGGCTTCAGCGCATCCAAAAATGCCGTAGATTCCGCATTCTTCGCGGGGAATTTGGTGGTCGTCCACCGACCGGGGCATAAATCCATGAAATCGGGACTGCATTGCGTCGAAAAGTAATTAATCGACATCGAGAGTGAAAATCAAGCGATATGGCTGGAAAAAAGCTGGAAGATAACCCGATAAACCACCAGGAATTCCTGGCGATGGCCCCCCTTTTTGCGGGGGTGATCAAGACAAGTCCGGCCTTTCAAGCGTTCGTCCGTCGTGTCCAGCTGGTAAAGTTCACCAAGGGACGCAGCGTCTATGGAGCAGGACAGCCTCCCACGCATCTGTATCTGGTCCGTGACGGAGAAATCCAGATCCGGCAGTCCACCGGCGCCGGAGAGACTGTGCTCGCGATTCAGCGCCGCGGGAGTGTCTTTGGTGAAGTCAGTTTCCTAGCGGGCGACCTTCATTCTTCCACCGCTCTGGCTGCGCTCGACAGCCATGTATACCTGATTCCTCAAGAGGCGTTCACGGACGTGATGGCGATTGAACCCACCATCGGAGAGGCCTTGGCGCGGATTCTCTCGCAACGGCTGCGAAACCGGATGCAGGCACAGCCCGACGAAATTCCCGCGCGTGTATTCACACTCCTCGACGCGCGTGAGAAGTCCGGCGGGGACGGCATGGCCGGGATATTGTGCCGGTCTCTGTCAGATGAAACACCGGGGCGTGTGCTGTTGATTTCTTTCCGGGGCGCGCCGGGAAAATCCGTGGGAACGCTCTCAACATTCCTGGAACGCTGGCAGAATATGACGTTGGACGACGTTGAAGAGATGCTCGGTGGCGCATCAGAACCGTATGACGTTCTCGACGCATCGCAGACGTTATCCACAGACGTCAATGCGGGCGCGGTTGTGGACGCGGTGCCCGCGGCCCTTGGGCTTCTCAAGAAATACTATTCGTGTATTCTCGTGGACGGCGGCGTTTCCCCGGATCATGAGGTAGTGCAGAGATTCCAAACCCAGAGCGACAAGCTGATCCTGTTACGCGATGTGTTCCCGGAGGGACGGACGGAATCGCGTCTGCGCCGGATGTCCGCGCATACAGCGGAGCTCGTCCCAGACTTTCACACACGCACCATTCTCGTTGTCGATGATCCCACTCCAGTATCCGGAACCCGCGCCGCGAATGTGCGGGACCGGGGGACAGACCCCGGCCCCTTCCGGGACTTCATACGGATTCACACCGGAGCCGGCCGCGACAGCGCCATCTTCAAGACAGGCCTCCACCGTCTTGCGCGACGGCTCACCGGCACCTCCCGGGGCCTGTGCCTGGGCGGCGGCGGCGCAAGGGCTTTTGCTCATATAGGCGTGCTCGAAGTTCTGGAAAAGGAGGGGATCGACTTTGACGCAGTGTCGGGCACCAGCATGGGAGCTGTCATTGGCGCCGGCTATGCCATGGGCTTCTCCGCAGCTGAGATCACGGACTTGGTGGCGGAACATCTGCCTGCGGGATCCTCCGTCCTGGATAAGACGCTGCCCATCATGAGTTTCTTCAAGGGCAAACGACTCAATCAGGCCATTCTGAAATTCTACGGAGATACAAAGTTCGAGGATTTGGAAATTCCCTTCTTCTGCAACGGAAGCGACTTGAACACCGGACGCATGATTGTATTTGAAAAAGGATATTTGTCCACAGCGCTCCGCGCCACGGTGAGTCTGCCCGGGGTGTTTCCTCCATTTACTTTAGGAAATTATACTATCGTAGACGGCGGCGTGCTGAACAACCTTCCCGGCGACCTTCTGCGTGAGCGCGGCTACAACCGCGTCATCGGCGTCAACGTAACCCCCGAACTGGACCGCAAGATGGTTCTGACGGAAGTGAGCCCGGACAAGAGCGTGCTGAAAGGCCTGCGTGACTACTTCCACATTCCGCCCATTCTTCGTGTAATCACACGGGCCCTCGCCATTGAAAGCCAGGAACTGTTGAAATTCCGGATGGAGGACTTTGACTTTGTCTTCCAACCGGATGTGGCATCGTTTGACATGTTCGCTTTTGAGCAGCGGGAAGGCATCATCGCGCAGGGACGGCGCGCGGCGGAAGACCACATAGACGACATCAAAGAGGCTCTGGCCCGCAAATCAGCCCGATAGGGCCGGAGTCTGCGCCGGCGCAACGCTGTCGGAGCAAGTTCAAGACCCGGCCGGATACACCGTGAGGAATGTCAGCCACAGCGGGCCGCCGGCCTGCTCATAAAAGGCTGGAAATTTTTTACAGGCAGATGCGCTTGGATGTATGTACACAGAACGCAGCCGCCCCCGCATTGCGCCAAAGGATTTTGCGGACTATGCTGTGAATATCAAACTTCCCGGCCTGAAATGCGACGGGTTCCTGGGCAATATTTCAGAAGACGGGCTCTGCGCGATTGTTCCGTTTGAAGGCCCGCTGGGTTCTGAACCGGGCACGGAGATCACCGGAGAAATTACCAGCCGGCGTCTTGCAGGTCCCCTGGCATTTCAAGGGCGACTCGCCTGGGTTTCATCCAGCTCGATTCATGACAGACCGCACCTTCTCCTGGGAATCGAGTTCAAAGCGCGGATGGACCTCCCGGACAATCTCCTGGCGCTGGGACTGATGACAGATGATGATGCCTGAGCTTGCTGACCTCCGCAGAAAATACGCGAAAGCGGTCCTCTTGGAACCCGATGCGGGCGCAGAGCCTTCCGGCCTTTTTGAGCGCTGGCTGAAAGAGGCGCTGGATTCCGGTGCCACCGACAGTAATGCAATGACCCTGTCCACGTGCGCCTCTGACGGCACGCCTCATTCGCGCATCGTACTCTTGAAAGATTTCCGCGCGGATGACGTCTCGTTTACGTTCTTCACCAACTATGAAAGCCGAAAAGCGGAGGACCTGACTGCAAATCCCAAGGCGGCGCTTTTGTTTTTTTGGCCGTACATGGAAAGACAGGTTCACGTAAACGGCGGCGTGGAACGGCTGTCGCGCAAAGAGTCGGAGGCGTATTTCAAATCGCGGCCGTTCGAGAGTAAGGTGGGAGCATGGGCTTCCCGCCAGTCATCTGTGATTCCTAACCGTGAGTATCTGGATAACGCGTATGCACGGTTGGCCAAAGACTATGAAGGCAAAGAGGTTCCGTGTCCCCCGCGGTGGGGCGGCTTTAAGGTAACGGCAAACCGCATTGAATTCTGGCAGGGACGTCCCAGCCGTCTGCACGACCGTATCGAGTTCACGAAGAATGAATCCGCGTGGCAGCGGACCAGGCTGTCGCCCTGACCGGGTTTTGAGCGCGGCGCGATGCCGCACAGCACAGCGCCCGCAACACAGCGCGCTATCAGGAGGCGATTTTTACAATCCCTTCAAGGTCTGGGGTAGGTCCAGCTTGGCGTATTTGCGCAGGCCTTTGGACTTGAACCAGCCCTTGTTCATTTCGAGCGCGTATAACGCTAAATCCCCAGATCCATAGGTAGCCTTGCCGTCGTCCGGTTCCATTGTCATGGATTGGATCAGGTACTGGTCACTGTCAAAAAAGCCGATGTCCAACGGAATGAGCGTGTTCTTCATCCAGAATGTCTGAATCTCCGGCTTCACAAACACAAAGAGCATGCCCTCATCAGCGCCCATCTTGGTTCTGTACATCAGGCCGCGTTCGCGGTCTTCCGGCGTGGCGGCAATCTCCGCGCTCACGTTGTTCCCGCCGACTTTGATCTCAAGCCGTCTGAGTTCTTTTGTGCGGAGCGCGTCACAGGATGCGGCCGCGAAAAGGAGAACAGCGAGGAGGCTGTTAGAAAAGAAAAAGGCGGGCACGGAAACCCGGACCCGCCTTCCT
>JACPZR010000494.1 GCA_016195395.1 Spirochaetia bacterium | reverse complement strand
GGTGTCGGTCCAGAATGCGCGTGTATTCGCGGGCGGCTGATCCAAACTCTTTGCGATTGTAGTAGACGTCCCCGATCCCGGCCATTGCCTCCGCATCGTCCGGCTTGTTCAAGAGAGTCAGGATCAAACGGTAGTAGTCGATGCCCAGGTCATCATTCTTGTATTTGCGGCCTTCTTCGTTCCGGAGAAAGCTTCCCGCCCGGTTCGAGTGAAAGCGGGCCAATGCGAGAACATTCTGGCGGTCCAGATGACCGTCTCTGAGCCGGCTCACAATGTAGGCGCCGGGAATTTCTACTGTGCGCATGACGTTATCGCGGGCCGTAAGCACGACGCGACGCCCTCCTGCTTCATCGGAAGGGGAGGGGAAAGAACTGCCGTCCGCCACGCGGATCAGGGGAGCCCGCTGGCCCTCTTTGCTCCACGCTGAATCCGGGCTCTCCGTGCCGTAGTCCGGTTTCACGCGCCCGTAGAGCTTCACGAAGGCGTCTTCATAGAAGCCGGCTTTCATGTAGGCGATGCCGTACCGGTTCAGGTAGTCGACGTTATACACGCCGCCGTCAGCATCTTTGGCTTTCTGAAAGAGTTCTTCCGCGCGCTTGCGGCGTTCTTCGCGTTCGTCTCCCGGAGCTTCCCGTGCTTTGGTCAGTTCCTCAAGACCACGTTCGTACATTCCGCGCACAAAGAACGTCCGGTAAAAATAATAGCCGGAAAATGCCAGAGCAATGGCGAGCACGCCCGCGCCGGCTGCGATCAAGATCATCTTGGCGCGCTGGCGTCGGGACGCCATGTCCTCGGGGCTCACCTGATCCGTGTAGATAATCTGGATGCCGTCTTTACGGACGTTGGAGGGCGCGATGTCAGGACGGTAGCCAAGGCGCGACTCAAGGAAGTCCGCCACGCTCTCCGGCTGCGCCTGATCGGCGATCATATTGACGAGGAGACGCTGGTCCGCGCGCGAGATCTTTTCGCTTACGATCGAATCGATGGCGGATTTGCGGATGCCCGGCGGATAGTCGTTCAGGTTGGTGCGGATGCGGGCCAGTTCTTCGTCGGTGAATTCGTCACCAATGCCCTGATCCATCTGGGCCTGTTCCGTCATCGCGGCCAGCTCGCCCGAGTCAGTGATGGAACCCAGGTCGGCGGTTAAGTCGTCCATGCCGCCGGCGCTTGGTTGCGCCGTGGTTTCCGGTGTGCCGGAACTCAGATCGGTGGTAAAATCGCCGAGGCCCGCAAAATCCAAGCCGAGTTCGTCTTCCGGCGCCGCTGCCTGAGACGTGGGGCTCTCCGTCAGGGAGGAACCGAAGTCGGCGCCGCCCAAGTCAGCGCCCGCTGACGTATCTGCCGGGAGTCCCAGGTCGTCGTCTCCCAGTCCGCCCAAGTCCGATGATGACCCGGTGCCGAGGTCGGCGAGTGAGTCGCCCCCCAAGTCGGCGCCCAGATCAGAAGACGCGCCAAAGTCCGCGCCGGCATCTGCTCCGAGGTCGTCTCCGCCCAGGTCCGGAGAAGCTCCCAGATCGGCGCCGCCAAAATCACCGCCCAGATCAGCTCCACCCAGATCAGAAGACGCGCCAAAATCCGCGCCGGCATCTCCGGCCAGGTCGCCCAAGTCACTTGTGGCCCCGGTCCCCAAGTCTCCAGTGTCAAAATCAGAAGTGCCTAAATCAGTTGCCGCGCCGAGGTCATCCGCGCCTAGACCAGGGGAAGTGGTGTCCAAATCACCGGTGCCAAAATCGGCGCCAAGGTCCGCGCCGGCGTCACCCAGGCCCGATGGTTCTGCGTTGAAGTCGGCCCCAAAGTCTGTGCCCAAATCGGCCCCAAAGTCGGCGCCTGAATCCTCGGTTGTTTCTCCGCCCGCCAGAGTCGTATCGGCAGGGGGTTCAGCCGTTCCGCCTGCGTCGAGGCTCATCGACCCAAAGTCAAAATCGGGGAGGGTCTCACCGGCGTTATCCGTCGCCACGGGCGCTTCGGCGTCCAGAGACGCGCCAAAATCGCTGGGAAAATCCGCCGCATCGCCGGAGGTCTCGGCGGCATCCACCGTGGGAATTTCGTCCGCCATGAATCCGGCGTCCTGGTCGGCCAGCGGGAGGGACGTGTCTAAAGGCGCCTCTTCTTCCGGCTGAAGGATGGATTTTACGGCGTCGAGGTCGGCCTTGAACTGATCGGCCATCGGCGAGAAATCCACACCATCCGGATCGCCCTTAAGCGAACCAAGGAGAGTCTGGATCTGCCCGACCTCTTCGTCCGTGAATTGTGTCTTTGTTTCCGCAGCCATCCTAAAAGAAACGCTTCAGTCCCGACTCATTGATTATCGACACTTTAGCAAGGAAAAAGGTTCCGAAAACTCCATGCCCAACAATATCACGAAAGTCATCTTTGCCGCCGTTACAGTCCTGACATCGGGGCTTGCAGCTCAAGAAAAAATTAAGGAATGGGTAAGCGGCTACAATTCCAAAGAAACGGGGCTCGAAGAGAGCCTCGAAACCGGACGAAACGAGACCGTCTATTACCTGGAGCAGATTGAACGCCTGCGCCGGGCCGTGCCCCCCACCTACGTGCGGATCGTGAACTGGCGGGAATACGGGATGGGCCGGGGCGTTCTCACAAAAGGCATTCTTTTCACCGTCCAAGCCTATCGTTCAAGGATTGTGTATTTGTCCGGCGACTTCAACAACTGGGGCAAGATTCCCATGTACAGGAATTCCCAGGGCGTATATTACTACCTGTTGCCCGTCCGGGAAATCGAGGCAGGCGAGCGTATCCTGTCGTACCAATACAAATACCAAATCGACGGCATCTGGGGCCACGACCCCATGAACAAGAATTCGCTGCCTGACGGGTTGGGCGGGTACCTCTCTGAATACCGACTCAACGCTGAAGACGTCAACCGGCGCGTTACCGTTCGGGTCTTGAAAGAAGAATCCAAAGGCAAAGAGCGACTAGTGGAGTTTGCAGTCTACCTCCCCGAGGCCGACAACTTGTCTCTGGTGGGAAGCTTCAACGGATGGAACCCCGAGCACGATCTTCCGGTGAAAGGAAACGACGGGATTTTCCGGCTCCGGATGCGGCTGGCTCCCGGTGAGTACGTTTACAAATATGTGGCCGACGGACGCTGGATGCTTGACCCCTTCAACCGTGACACCCGCTTCCACAAGGGCATTTCTGAACTGTGCTCTTACGTGAAAGTGGAATAGCCTGAAAGCGCGGGCCCGGCCGGCTGGATCGTCGCCCGGGCTTTGAAAGGTCGTTGCCGTACGAGTCTCGACCAAGGAACTGTCCTTCGTGCGCCCAACACGCCGGCTCTTACTCCTTACCTTCTCTGCACTACTTCCGCCTGCCGCCTGGCTTCTCCTTACGCCGGGTGGTCCGCTCCGGGCGGACGCATCCCCCCCGGACAGGCATCCCATTCATCCGGTTCATATCTCCGGGAGCTTTGCGGAATACCGCCGCGGCGGGCGCTACCATCTGGCGCTCGATTACAAAACCTTCAACAGGCTCCGTCTTCCCGTTTCCCTTCCGTTCGACGACGGCGCGGTGATCCGCCTCTTTGTCCAGGAAGGCGGCTACGGCAATGCTTTGATCATGGCATCCTCCGGGGGGACGCTGACCTTTGCGCACCTGAATGATTTTCGGGGAGTCAATGCGGACCTTGAAAACCTGCGGCTTGCTCTGGAGCTGCTTCATCCAACGCATAACGCTGCGGTCTTTGTACCCGGCTGGTTTCGATTTCAACGCGGACAGCTGATTGCGCGGACGGGGGAAAGCGGGATCGGCCCGCCGCACCTTCATTTTGAAATCATAAAGAACGGATATTTCCAGGATCCATTGACAGTGCCGGGTTTTGAAATCAACGACCGGACATCGCCGGTCATCCAGGCCGTCTACGTAAAGTCGGGGGAAACTACGGTCCGCATCCCCTGTGTGTCCACGGGGAAAAAAGAGACGGTGAACGGGAAAGACTCCTTGAAGTACGAGGCCGAGCTCGCGCCGGAAGTGGATGCGGACAAGATCAGGTTTATGATCGGCGCACACGACACGATGGCAGCTCTGAACGTGAATGCTGTCAGCTGGGTGCGCCTCTCACTGGAGCCGGGTGCGTCAGGGTCCGTGAAAGGTTCTGCGGGGTCCGCTCCGCCGCCGCTTTTTGAGAAACATATGGATAAGATTCTCACCGGCGAAATCTTCAACGCCGATTCCGTGTACGACGGAACCCGCACGTATGTGGGCCGGGAATATGTGTACCTCCTGGGACAGGACCAGGCGATTCCGGAAAGCGGTCTCTTCCGGCTGGAAGTGGGCGATGCCACGGGCAACCAGTCGCACGTGGTCGTGAAGCTCACGCGAAGCAAGTCGGCCAAAACCAGCAAGGTCACGCCGGAATCCGCGGGGTTCACGCGCGTTATTGCGGGGCGGTCAAGTCCGGTGCATGCGGCATCAGGACGATCAGACCTGACGCTCTTCTTTCAACCCGGAAGTATTCTTGAGCCGGGGTATGTGAAAGTGCGGCCGCTTGCAGAGGCGGAGTTTGTGCGAGAGCAGTCAGAGATCACACGTGTTCCCGCGCCTTCTGCGTCTTCGCAGGGCAGAGCCGAAGGCGACTGGGTGACAGAGAACGGGAAATATGCTCTCGCAGGCCCGGGATTTCTGATTTCAAACCGAGATCTCTTTTACCGTGACGGTACAGAAGCGCGCATCACATATCCGGATACGGGGGATAAGCGCGTGGCCCTCTACGTCATGCACAAGAGCACGGGACAGTGGATCCGTCTCGCGTATCCATCGGCGCGGGGAGGGGGCGTGGTTTCATATCAGTTCAAGCTGCGATTCGAGGGGCTCGTGGCGCAGCTGGCCGACATCACGCCGCCCGCCTTTGCCCACATTGTTTTATGGGACCGGCCGCTTGCACGCACCGAAGAGGGACGCGATTACTTCCGTGAGTACGGTGTGCGCGAAAGCGGGTCGGGCATTGACCCCCGGGGATCGGTGGTGCTTTTGGACGGCGAAAGAATTCCATCCCACTGGGAAGAAGACAACAATGTTCTGCGCGTGACAGTTCCTGAAGAGCTTGTGGGTCCGCGAGGGGCGCTGTTGTCATTGCGCTTGAAGGACAAGGCGGGCAATGAATCGGACTGGATGTTTGACTATATCGTGCCGTCGTCGCACGAAAAATGAAGCGCCCCACAGACAGCGCGCGTTACCCGCTCCGGGCTGTGCTCCTGGGACTTGCGATGCAGTACACCGCGTATGTACTGATGCAGACATCGGCCCTCTTTGCGGAGACGCGCCGTGGTCCCGTCATCCCGGACCTCCTCCACACATGGGTCACCCCGCGGATGGAGCTTTACTGGGTGAATTCCATTTTCTGGCTCCCGATCCTCTTTGTCTGCATTGCGCTTTTGTGTATCTTTAAGCCCGCAACGGCGGTGAACTACCTGCGTGTGGGCACGATCGTAACGGTGCTCCGTGGAATCTTCATCCCTCTGACGAGCCTGGGCCCCACCGATACGATTATCGGAAACGCGCCCAAGGCATTTCTCACGCTCAAGCCCTCAGAGATTACGCTTCCTCTCCTTGTTCACCAATGGTTCCCCCTTGATGTGCTCTTTGGAGGCTCCGGCCTTTCGGCGCTCTACCTGACGCAGGACCTGTTCTTTTCGGGACACACGGCTACCACGTTTCTTCTCATCATGGCCGCAGTTCGGACCCGCAGCGATTCGCTTGCCGCATCCATCCGGCGGCCGTGGATCGTCGCTCTTGTCTGTTACCATGCGATAACTGTATGGGGATTGGTCATAACGCACCAGCACTACACCATTGATATTCTGGGCGCGTATGTTATCGTCTACGCCGTTTGGAAGTTTTGTGAGGCGAGAGGGTGGCTTCTCCTGGGTCCGCGATCGGCCGCGGCGTCCGGTCAGTTGTAATGACCACGCGAGCTGTGTCAGGTCCGTCAGCGAGCGGCCCGTTACTGCTGTACGCAGACGATCGGGCGAGCAGTGGCGCAGCCAACGTCAATTGCGCTGAAGACGGAGGTAGTGTCTTTAGCCGTGCCGACGGCGTACCGCCCTGTGCCCGCGCCCGCCCAGTTGTTGCAGGTGTTCGCTGTATCAGTCGTCCAATCACAGTTCAGGCCGGTCCATACGGTTGCCGCGGACGCGTCCCATCCGTTGTCGAGCTGAAAGGACCCGCAGGCCGGCGCCACGCCCGCTCCAAAGTTGAAGAGATTTACAACATTTGGGACGAAAACACGCACTCCGTCTTTACGGACGTAGCTGGGGAGGCCGGTGACATGAAAAACCCACTTTAGGCCGATAGCCTGGCCCAGTCCTGTATTCGGTGTTGAACTTGCGCATCGCGTGGCTCCAACACAACCGGCCCCGCCATCAACAAGCATGGCCGCGTAGGTGGCGCCCGCCAGCGATGGTTTGTTGGCATTGCTGTTGCAGATCGTGTCAGCCGTGGCCACGCTCGTGAACTGGACTCCGGGTGTAACGTTGGTGGTTACATAGATATACTTGTCATTGTCATCATTGATGTTGGTGAGTACCACGGGTGGAATACTTGCATACAATGCGTCCTGGCTTGCGATCGGACCTACCGTAATGTTATAGCTGACGTTACCATCTACGATAAAATCATCGTTCCCTACGAGTATCACCAGTTGTCCGGTGGACCAATTGGTGGTAGTGAACGTGAGGACCTGTCCTGAAAAGACGGAGGCCTCTCCATTGCTGATCGTGATGGGCCCTACCGTCACATTGCTCACGGGCTGCGTGCGGAGTGAAACGTAGAACCCCGCGGCACCGCCGTTCTCAGTGGTGCGGGCGGTGATCGGCGTGACAGACAGGCCCGCGGCCACTACCTGGCTCGAGAGAAGTGTCAGCGCCGCTTCCGGATCGCCCGGATAGGTTTTGGCGCATCCACTTCCGGCGAAAACAAAAGCGCCGCCGGCAAGGAATAACGCTGTCAGCAGGAAAAATCTTCTCATTGTTGCACGCATATCAGGGATGCCGTGGGGAGACCGCACGCTTGGTTTCCCGCATTCAAAGTAGACACGTCGTTCACGGGGGAAGTATTCCCGCCGGCGCCGTTCCCCGCACCCGCCCATCCCGTGCATATGTTGGCATCTGTTGTCCAATCACATTGGAGACCGGTCCAAGCTAGTGTGGCGCCCACGGTGAATCTGCTGATCCAAGATCCCAGGTAATTG
Organism: Spirochaetia bacterium; assembly: GCA_016195395.1. Next base: position 3,633 of record JACPZR010000494.1, on the reverse strand, counting down.
GGGCAGGCGCCGGGAGGAGCTCCTGTGCCGAGCGGGTAAATCCGTGAACTGCCAATATAGAAAATGCGTGCGTTATCTGACGCGCGGTGATACAAATATCCCGCTTTGAGCGGCCAGCTCTTCTGACCGTCGCCTGCATTGCTTGTTACCGACCCAATGCGATTGACACCGTCAGCCAAAAGAGCCTGGTAAGTAGGCCACGCAAGGGCGGGTTTATTCGCATCGGCCGCGTTGCACTTTGTATCCGCGCCGGCGGTTCCACCCACGGCAGATCCCATCCATGCGCCCGCAGTCACATATATGTACTTATCCCTGTCCTCGTTGACGTTAGTCTGCGACGGCAAAGTGATCCCGTTATAGAGCTGGTCCTGACTTACGGTAGAGCCAAATGCGATTGTGTAGGTCTGGTCGCCCGTGACGGCCAGGTCGGCCACCCCGGCATAGGCCACGAGCACGGGCGTAGACCAATTGGCCGGTGTGAAAGTGATCGATGTCGCAGCGCCGGAAGGATAGATCATGGCCGCGGTTGAGGGAATGCTGACAGAAAACGGACCGACCGTGACGTCGGCGCTGGGTTGGCTCCGCAATGAAATGTAGACTCCCGCCTTCCCTGAAACGGAGGTGTCACCCACAGCGAGTCCCAGGTCGTGCGTATGTCCGCTCACCGGCGTAATCAATACACCCGCTCCGGCTACCTGTTGCGAGAGGATCATGAGTCCGGTCAGTGAATCTGGAGGGGGTTCTGCCGTACAGCTGGCTATTGCCAGAAGCGACGCGATGAGAGCGATGGCCATTCCCGGTATACGGGCGCTGGCGCGCGTACGCGAACCTCCCCATACTAGTATGCATGAGAGTGCGACATTTTCATCGCTTGACGTTTGGGATGTGTCAGGGTATGCGGCCATGCTCACCGGCCCGCCGCGGTTCGACGGGTTTAATTCGCCCCCCTCCAAAAACCACCCACAGGGGGTGGGGGAATCTTGCCTGATTTAGACGGTGGGCGGGGTGTTAAGGTTCCACCCACATCCCATGTTCCTTGATCAGAGCTACAAGTTCTTCATCGGCAGTTTCAGACGGAAGATTGCGTTTGACCAGCTCTTTTCCCCTGTAAAGATGAATCCGACCCGGTCCGGCGCCCACATATCCAAAATCCGCGTCGGCCATTTCGCCGGGACCGTTGACGATGCAGCCCATCACCGCAATTTTTGCGCCTTTCAGATGCCCTGTCCGCGCCTTGATTCGTGCCGTTGTGTCCTGAAGATCAAAGAGGGTGCGGCCGCAGGATGGACAGCTGATGTATTCCGTTTTCGACATCCGCAGCCGCGTGGCTTGCAGAAGGTCCAGTCCAAATCGAAGCGACTCTTCCGGGGAGCCCACGTCAGCGAGCAGAATGTCTCCCATGCCGTCCAAGAGAGCTGAACCTGCCTGGATGGATCCACTGAATAACGCCTCATCAGCCGACGCATACTCGGCCCGCAGAAGCAGGGGCAGTGCCCCGCGACCGGAAAGAAGGCGGCGGATTTCATGCGGGCCCCCCGTCTTTTTGTCCGGCGCGTAAAGTCCCAGCCCTTGTGCACAGTCTTTCCATGATGCGACCTGATCCGCTGAGGCCAGACTGACGAGCAGTGGAAGGCGCAGCGCCGCGGCCGCACGGGTCCAGGCAGCGGCTTTGGCGCCGTCCGATTCCCGCGCAATGACAGAAAGCCCGGCGAGCGGAGGCAGCGTTCCTTTCGCCGCCGCGGTGCCGTTTCCGTCGGCGGGAATGGCATCCGTGAGAAGGGCCAGCACATCATCGGCGTCGCCACGCGCTTCCAGAACGACCGGAACCTTGATGCTTGAGAGGCGTTCTGCTTCCGATCTGTTGGCCGCATGAATGACAACGATGTCGCACCCTTCTTTCAGGAGCGACGCAAGCGCCGGGGCATCCCAGTGCGACGGGTTCTCCGCTCTAAGTCTGACCGCGAGTCGGACCGGATGTTTGGATCCCACATCTACGGCGCCCAGCCGGATCGCGTCCGACTTCAGGCGTTGATATGCGTAGGGGTTGACAGATGAAAAGTGCGCGTCGCTTGCAGCCGCGGCCGCCTGCGCTTCTGCGCTTCGTGTCCCTGAGCCGTTGTCGTCATTTGACCCGGTCCGAGTGTCTGCGGTCTGATAACGTTCCGCGATACGACGCGCCGCGGGGATTTCGTGAATGGAGTCTTCCGTGAGAGACACTCGAATCGTATCCCCGATCCCATCCTCCAATAGCGTCCCAATTCCTACCGCCGATTTCATCCGCCCGTCCAGCCCAAGGCCCGCCTCGGTCACACCCAGGTGGAGAGGATAATCCATGTCTTCTTTGTCGAACGCCTCGCAGAGCATTCGGTAGGCCTGAACCATCACCTGAGGGTTCGATGATTTCATGGAGACTACAATGGAGTGAAAGTCGTACTGGCGGCAGATGCGGATAAATTCCAAAGCCGACTCCACCATTCCCATCGGCGTGTCACCAAAGCGGTTCATGATCCGGTCGGAGAGGGAACCGTGGTTTGTGCCGATGCGGAGCGCCCGGCCCAGCTCTTTCATGCGGAGAACCAGGGGCTTGAAGCTGTCGTGAATGCGCTCCAGTTCTTCCTGATAGTCTTTGTCCGAATATTCAATGATTTCAAACCGCTTTCTGTCAGCGTAGTTTCCGGGGTTGATCCGGACTTTCTCTACATGTTCAGCCGCTTCGAGCGCTGCCTGGGGCTGGAAGTGAATGTCGGCGACGAGCGGGACTTTGCACCCGAGCCGCAGCAGTTCGCGCTTGATTTCCCCAAGGTTCCTGGCCTCTTCCAAACGGGGCGCGGTGATGCGCACAATTTCACAGCCAGCTTCCACGAGGCCCAGGGTTTCTTTCACCACGGCCGCTGTGTCCATGGTATCGGCAACCGTCATGGACTGAATCCGAATGGGGTTTTTGCCGCCCACGCCCACGCTGCCAATCATGACCTCGCGGGTGCGTCGTCTCACGTAGGTGAACGGGTTATCCACGTAGCGGCCTGTGAGGGTGGGAGGCAATCCCGTGAGGGTCTGCTGCATAGTTCCAGCTTTCGCATCCCGCGCCGGGGGCCAAGTACGATTTTCGTTGCCAGCGGGGTCCGTCGTTTCGGCATGTCATATGACTACGGCCACTCCCAGCGCTCTTGAACCCACCGCAAACCCCGGCCTTGCCCCCTTCGACATCACAGGTTACAAGGGCGTGCGCGGGCAGAACTTCTTTGAGCTCGATACCATTCTCAAACGCATTGTTAAAGAGGAAGCGTCCGCGCTTGATGCAGGGCACGCAGGGGATATGGACCGCCATTTGTCCGACTTCGGGGCCCTTGTGGGCGGGATCTTGGACGAGCTGGCCATCGAAGCGCACAAAGAGGGCAAGTACGGCGAACTGGTAAAATTTGACAAGACGGGCGAACGAATCGACGAGATCCGCTACTGCACAGAACAGAAAGAGATCAGACGGATCTGCTATGAACACGGTATCGTGAACCTGGACTTCCATCCTGAATGGAAACATCCCTTCACCACCACCCACCGGATGGCTCTTGCGTATCTCATGAATCTCGACGGCGAGGCCGGCATCACCTGTCCGCTCGCGATGACGGACGGTCT
>JACPZR010000493.1 GCA_016195395.1 Spirochaetia bacterium | reverse complement strand
GAAGTAGATCTCCAGGGGCGCTACAACGGTACGCAGTTCCCGGAAATCATGTCCATCCGCTCCGGCGAGCCCAACGCTCCAGCGGACGTTATGACGATCCGCTTCACGGATGTGGATCTGGAAGCAAAGTGCGCCGACTCTCTCTTTCCCATGCGCACGTAAGTCCTGTAAGCGCCCAGAAGATCAGGGTGACCCGGTCATCCTGAAAGTAACACTGCGCCGTGCCGGCCACAAACAGCGCCCCCGCGCCAAACCAGAATGCAGGAGAGTAGGCCCCGCCGGCATCGCTTCGCCATGCGCGTACTGACGCGGCGAGAATCAGCCAAAGAAAGAGCGCGGCGCCGGGAATGCCGGAGGCTGCAGCAAAGTGGAGAAGGTCATTGTGAGCGTGCATGGCGGGAGCAGCCTCAAAGAAATACCAGACATCGGGATGGTCACGCAGGTAACGCTGTCGCCACGCCAGAGAGTCGCTTTTAAAAAAGCCCGCGCCCGCGCCGAACACAGGCCGTGATAAGACAAGGTCGGTGGCGCCGGACCAGATGATGGGGCGTTGAAAATCGGTGTGCCGCAGTACGGTGTTTTGGATCCTGTCGGTACCAAAGTGGAATACAGCGCCTCCGGCAAAAAGCCAGACAGATAAAACGGCGATTCCCGCGGCCAAGCCCCGCATACGCGCGGAAGCGATGTATGTTTTTGCTGCTCCCCACAGGGCCCAGACGAGCCAGAGCCCCCAGCCCACAAGAGCCCCGAGCATGGCGGATCGCGTGCCGTTTACCAGAAGTAGAGCTGTGCCGAGCACAATGCCTAGAATCGCCCAGACTTTGAGGCCCGTCCCGGTCCCACCGGGCTCCTGCGATTTTCTTCTGGCCACCAGTCCAAACAGCACGGGAACAGAAATCACAAGGAGGCCCGCGTAGGTCAGCTTTGTGCTCATAAAACCGATGGGCTGGTAGAGGCCAATGCCGCGGATCACTGCCAACGGATGCTGCGGCCTGTTTAACGCCGAGTACGACGTGCCATGTCCTGTGAATATCTTGGCCAGTCGGAACTCCGTGAACACAGAGGCGAGGCCGCTCAGTAGTAGAAAGGCGAGGAAGGCGTAGACCGCGTGGCGGAAGCGTCGCTCATCTTTGGCGTTGTCCGCAAGAAAGAAGATGATGAGCCCCAGAGCGAACATGGGAACACCGCGCCATTCTGTCTTGAAGACGCGCATAAAGAATTCCCACGAGGGCTCGCCGGCCAGCCGCACCACCGTGGATACCATGACCCATCCGTAGAGCACAGCCCCGGCTTTGAGGGGGCCGGGCCAGGAGCGGAAGTGGGGGACCGACGGGGAGAGCGGCCGGAGTGACGTGAAGAAGTGCGCTCCGATCCACAGAAGCGTAAATAGAATGGCGAGCCACAGAAATGTGTGCGATGCGCTGATGGATGCAGCGGTGAGCGCCAAGGCCAGGGCCGCGCAGAAGACCACCACATCCCTATAGAGACTTCTTATCTTTTCCCCTTTATGACTCACGTGGATGGCACAACTCAGGGCAGCGTACCCGCGGCTATGACGATGTAAATTAATTTGTGGACGACGGTAACATCTGCATCGTGACTGGATCATGACTGTGAACGGAAATGCCGTTTCATTGTCGAGCTTGGAGGCGCCCACGCTTCTGGCTCTGATCCGCCACTTTAACTTGAACCCTCAGGCTGTGGCCATAGAAAGAAACGGCGAGATTCCTCCGCGCGGGGATTGGACAAACGTTGTCTTATCAGACACAGACACGATAGAGCTGATTCGATTCGTAGGCGGCGGTTGACGTCCGCCTTCCCAGGAAGGAGCAGGGCGACTGTCGGCTCCGGCCTCTATCCCATCCTCGACGACGACTCCTGCCGGAAGGCGCGCGCAGAGGCTCTTGACCTTCTTTCCCTGTGGGCTTCTTTGGGCCTTACATATTTTCAATGGCGAGCCAAGTCGCTTTCGGCCGGAGAATACGTTACACGGGCCCGCGGTTTTAAAGAGTGCTTTCCCCGCATGGACATCATCGCGAACGATCATTGGCAGGCAGCGGTCGAGAATCCGCAGATTTTCTCCGGGCTTCACTTAGGGCAGGAGGATTTTCTCGGCCTCCCGGAGTCCGGCGCGGCCCTTCTCAAGGGGCTGCCGCAGACGGGCTCCGGGGGCACGACCTTTGCTCTGGGCCTGTCCACGCACAACGAGCATGAGCAGGAAACGGCCCGCACGGCAAAAGCACGCGGTTTTTCTTGGACGTATCTCGCAGCAGGACCGTGTTTTCAGACAAAAAGTAAGCCGTTGAAAGACCCTGTGTTGACAACGGCGGACAGGCGTCGTCTGATCGAAAAGGCGGCGGAAATTGCTCCGCGAGTCTGCTTAATTGGAGGAATCTCGTCGTCTAATGTCGGAGAAGTTTTGGCGGATTTTACGGGAGCGGGGCTTTGGCGCGAGAGGGCGGGGGTCGCTGTGATCGGGTCCGCCATGACACGGGATGAGGTTTTGTCCCTACAGCAGTCGCTTAGAATGCTTGACTGAAACTGGTAGGGGACATAATGTATCCTGAACCCATGAAACAGGCGGTTTTGTCGTCCCCCATGTCATCTACGGAAGGCTCCATGTTGGGCCAAAATGATTCCCAGGTCGTTGGACCTTGGGGCGCGGTCTCTGCCAAAGAGGACCGTGACTATCTATTAGAATACAAGTCGATCAACCTTAACCGGTTGGAGCGGCTGGATATTCTCGACGTGCCGGTGGACAACGTCACGCGGGACGAGGCCGTGGCTGTGGTCCTCGACCTGATCGAAAAGAAGAAAGGCCCCTGCCACGTATTCTTTGCCGATCCCTTGAAGCTGATGCGGATCCGTCCGCGCCGTAAGATGCACTTCATTTCCGAGCAGGCCCGCTTGATTCTCCCGGACGGCGCCGGCATCGGCTGGGCTGCGCGAAAACTGGGAACGCCCATGAAAGAGCGCATTCCCATGATCGCATTCCTCATGGATCTGATCCGGCTCTCTGTGAAAAAGGAATTCACCATCTACCTCTTGGGCTCTCGCTTTGAGAATCTGGAACGTGTTTTTGTGAATCTGCAGAAGAGCTTTCCCGGTGTCCGTATCATTGGGCGTCAGGGCGGCTACTTCGATCTTGAGAGAGAGGCTCTGATCAAGGAATCCATCCGGAAGTCGGCCCCTGACATGATATTTCTGGGCATGGGATTTCCGGTGCAGGAGCTCTGGATCCGCGAGAACTGGCAGCATCTCTCCAAAGCGATCATTGTAGGGGTTGACGGCGCATTTGATATTTTATCAGGCAAAGAGAAGAAGGCCCCGGACTGGGCACAGATCCGCGGCCTCACTTGGCTTTGGCGCACACTGTCGCGGCCCCTTCTGGTGGATCGCATGTTCCATACGTTCCATTTCTTTGTGCTGACTTTCTGGCGCTCATTTCGCCGGCCAAAGAATTCCGCTCAAACACAAACCGACGCGGCCTAGTTCTTTTGCACTAGGCGCACTTCTTTCGATGTCGACCCATTTTCCGCTTGCGCAAGTGCGGCGTTTACTGACACCCTGACAGCGGGGAAAAACATGGAAGAGTGTGGCCTGATTCAGGCTTTCCCTAGGCGCAGATAGCGCCTGTTCTACAAAGAGATTATGGGGGTTCGTATGAAATTTCTTTCCAGAGTGGCGGTTTTCGTCACTTTCGCAGCAGCTGTAAGCTCTGTCTCCGCGGAGACGATCCAAACGCTGTTTGCACGCACCGGTGTCATCGGTGACTCACTCTCACAGGGCTTCTACGGGGCCACTGTTGAGCAGAAAACACAGG
>JACPZR010000551.1 GCA_016195395.1 Spirochaetia bacterium | reverse complement strand
GTTTTGCTGCCTGGGTCTTGTCGTCCTTTTTGACTTCTTTCTTGGCGTCAGCGGGTTTCTTATCATCTGAACGCATAGACGTCTCTTGACTTCCGCTGGGTGTGGGGGACCAAATCTTGTCCCGATACACTACGAGCAATACGGCAATCAATACGGGAACAGCCATGATCAGAAGACCAGTGACGGGGGAACGGCTTTCCTGCTCTTCCGCCATGGGCGCGGCCGGTGCCGGTGAGTACTCAGGTTCGCGAACGGGCGAAGCAGACGAAGCTGCGGATTTTGCAGCAGAGCGACCTGTGGACCGCTTAGGGGTGGACCTTTTTGCGGATTTTTTTGCGGGTTTTTTGGCCATATGGCCAATGCCTCAAAATGCTTGTATTTCGCAACTTTTTATCTTGCGATTACCGGCGCACTCACAAGGTCTAGCCGATGCAACGTGGTCGATTTTGGGGGCACTTTGCCGCCGCGTGGGCCGTCGCTGCCGCGAGCGGGCTCGTGTTTTCTGTGTTTGCGCGGACCGCCCACATGGGCCACCGCCCGTTTCTGTTCACATGCCTCGCGGGCTTCATCGCCGCAGCCTTGGCGGCGTTTCTGGCCCCGGAGCGGCGTCTCCTGTTCTTCAGCGCCTCTGTCTTTGTGCTGCCGCGCTTTGCCACGCTGCTCTCCGGGCGCATTGGCCATAACGTCTTGTTTCCAGTGTTCGCGGGTCTCGCCGTGGGACTCCTCCTGAACGCAGCCGTCGATGCTTACAAAAGAAGAAACAAGTCATACACGCTCGGCAGTCTTATCCCTGAAATTTATCCGCCGACAACCTTGATCACCGGGACGGGGGCATGGGTAGCGCTTCTGTTCGCCGTCGACCTGGTCCGATTCTACGCGCCCTGTCCCATGCTCGGCTCACCACTGATCGACCGCGAGGTGACGGCGGGCGTGAGCGCCAACTATTCCACATGGCTCGCCTCTCATTTGTCGCTCTCGTTTCTGGGTCCGCTCTGCTTTCTGGCCGCGGACCGCGCATTTCCCGGCAGAGGTGCGGACCCCCGGGATCTGATCAAAGGCGCAGCATTGGGCGCGGCGTGTAACGTTATCGCCTTCGCGGGTCAGGAAGCGGGGATCAAGCGTCTTCTTCTGGGCACGGCGGACATGGGCCTCTCCTCGGCCCGACTGCCGGGCCTCTTCTCCGACACCGGAAGCTCAGCCGTCCTCCTGCCTGTGGCGATCTTTGCCTTGGCTTACGTGCTGGGCGCCGTTTCAGAGAAGCAGCTGCGGGGCAGCGCAAGACGAATCGCAGAGATTGCATGGCCCGTTCTGATTTTAGTTATATCCGCGCCGCTCGCGCTCCGACAGGGACGCGCATTCTTGGTCGGGGTGCTTGCTGCATTTGCCGTGGGTGTGTTTCTGGTCTTTCGCAAAGCGACAGGATCCCGGGCCATCTCACTTCAAGGCAGGCCGGTCCAAACGGCAGCGCTTGTGTTTGCGGCTCTCCTGTTGGGAATCGCACTGGTCGTTTTCTTGTCCGCCCTGCCGGCAGCTCAGGCGATGCTTGGGAAGGCTGCGCCCGCTCTCGCCTACATCCGTACCGGCGATTTCCTGTCCGCGTATGCTGCCTTTGACGAACCACGTTCTCTTCTGGCGCGCGCAGGCTTTGAACTCTTCTCCCGGTCGCCTTGGACAGGCCGCGGCCTCGGGGGATTTGCCGGGGGACTCTCTGAACTTGTGCATGAAGGCTGGACCGTGCCCTCGGATAATCCGTCAACCCTGATCGGCGGGCTTCTGGCGGAGACGGGACTTCTGGGCACGCTCGCATTTTTTGCCGCATTGGTTCTTGCGCTCCGTCTCCTCTGGCTGCACCGCGGAACCGACCGCGAGAGTGTCGTCTGGCTTCCCATGCTTACCATTCCCGCCTTCTTTGCCGGGTATCACTTCCTGTTTCACGAATTCTCTGCTCTCTGGGCATTCCCGTTTCTGGTCCGGACTCTTCAGGACACATGGACCAGCGGAAAGCGACGGGCCTTGATTGAAACCATTGTGCTAGGTCTGCTCGCGGCATCGCTCCTGTTTTCGTTTTTGGCCTTGGACCGGTCATTCTGCCGCTGACGGCGCATCCGTCGTCCAAGAGGCCGATTTAGGGCCCAAAGCCCCATTCTCGGAATTGCGAATTATCATACATCCGGGTCCGCAATTAAGAAGTTTTCCGGATTGCCCATAAGCCCCTAGTGGCGTTCCTTGGCCTATGCGAACACGAATGAGCATTATCATTGTTGTGATTCTCGCGGCTGTAGGAGCCCTCTTCTTCCTGACCGGGGGCAAAACCTCTGCATCCGTCCTTGTAGTCGACGCGAACATCGTAGCCAAAGACAAAGCCAAGTATTCCGATCGCGAACTGCGCATCCGGGGTTTCGTGAAACCGGGTTCGGTTTTGCGCTACGGTGACAAGGCTGACTTCACCATCGCCCTCGAAGGATCTGAAATTCCTGTGCACTTCAACGGCAACACGCAGCTCCCGGACACCTTTGCGGACAACGCGCCGGTGCGGGCTGACGGCGTCCTTGATGAGTCAGGGAAACTGGTCGCTACGAAAGTGGAGGCCAAGTGCGCCTCAAAGTATGACGCTGACTACGCCAAAAAAGGCGGAAGCGGCAACCACCCGGCAGGGGTGGCTCAAGGTTCGCCATAATTCGAAACACATTCCGCTGATGCCTGAAAGGAGTCCCCCTTGAACACGCTCGGATCGCTTACACTCGTTCTGTCCGGCGCCACAGTTCTGCTCGCCCTGGCTTTATCCCTGATTGGGATGAGTCTTCGGATGCAGCGGAACTTGGTCCGCTTTCTCACCCTCAACCTGATCGATAACAAACAAGGGCGCACAGGGCGCGCCGCGCTGGAACACAAAGCAGCACGCGGCGTTCTGGGCGTTATCCGGCCGGTGCAGCGGTGGATCATCCATACGTTCGGCCTCGGTTCGCAGGCAACGGCTCTGGACCTGGCCAGACACGCCCTCTATGCCAATGCGGGTTTCGTGGTCATTGCGCTTGCCATTCTTGCGGCACAGATGACGGTCACGGACCTCACAAGCCGCTACGTGGTTCACTCTACGTCCGTGGACCTCCCGCTCTTTTTCAGAATCACGGGAACGTGGGCCGGCTCCAGCGGAAGTCTTCTGTTCTGGTACACCCTCTTGACGGTCTTCTCCGCCATCGTCGTCTACCAGACACGCGCGCGCCTGTTCAACCGCCTTCCCATTCTTTTCTTCTCGCTCGCGATGCTCCAGCTGGTGTTTGTCCTTTTGACGCTCTTCTTCAAAGATGCGCAGCCGTTCCGCAGTTATCCGGCGCCCATGGTGTCCGGACGGGGTTTGAACCCTCTGCTTCTCCACTGGGCCATGATCATCCATCCGCCCATGCTCTACATCGGCTACGTGAGTTTTGCGATCCCGTTTGCGTTGATGATTTCGTCGGTGGTTTCCGGGAACATGAAAGAGGACTACATGCCTCTTCTGCGCCGTTGGACCATCTTCTCTTGGTTCTTTTTGGGCACAGGCATCCTCCTGGGAAGCAAGTGGGCCTACGAAGAACTGGGATGGGGCGGTTACTGGGCCTGGGACCCTGTTGAAAATGCCAGCTTGATGCCGTTCCTTTTGGCTACGGCCTTCCTGCATTCGTTGATTGTCCAGGAGCGACGCGGGATGCTCCGATTCTGGAACGTCTTCCTCATAACGCTCGCCTATCACTTCTGCCTTCTGGGGACTTGGATCACGCGCTCTGGAATTTTGCAGGGACCGCACACGTTTGCGGAGTCGAGCATCGGCATTCCTCTGATTGTTTTTATTGGACTGAGTTTTACGTTCTATTTAAGGTATCTCTACTTCCGCAGAAAGGCCCTCCGGCCCAAAGAGCGGCTGGAAGCGGTAACGTCAAAGGAAGGGAGCATGCTCCTGAACAACTTCCTGATGACGCTTGCCACCATGGTGGTGCTGTTTGGCGTATTCTCTCCCCTGCTGCCTATTGACTGCAGCTTCGACGGCGGCTTTGCCTGCCACAAAGCGGAGTGGAAACTCAATACGTTCAACAAGATCATGGTCCCCATCGGGATTTTGACGTTATTTCTAATGGGCGCGTCGCCTCTGCTTTCGTGGCGCAAG
>JACPZR010000550.1 GCA_016195395.1 Spirochaetia bacterium | reverse complement strand
GAGGCGGTAATATGCAGGGAAAACTGAAAGTCGTCCGTTCCAGCGGTCGGGCCAGAGCGCGCACATCCGAGGAAAAAAAGAAGGGCGGCCCCATCCTTGCTCTGGGTCGCAGCCACCCCGAACTCTTTATCAACCGTGAACTCTCCTGGTTGCAATTCAACGGCCGCGTATTGGAAGAGGCTGCGAGGAAAGACAATCCTCTTTTGGAACGCCTGAAGTTTCTGGCCATATCCGAATCGAATCTCAACGAATTCTTCATGGTCCGTGTGGCCGGTCTCAAACAGGTTGTGGCTTCCGCCGTGAACGAAACACAGCTGGACGGACGCTCCCCGGAAGACACCCTGCAGGAGATATCGCGCCAGGTGCACGCGATGGTGGAAACGCAGTATGCCCAGTTCACCGAACTCATCGAACAGCTGGCTCTGCACAACATTCTCATCATTGAACACTACAAAGAGCTGACCGCGTCTGAAAAGAAATTCGTGGCTGCATTTTGGAAGGGCGAAGTGTTCCCCATCCTCACGCCGCTTGCCATCGACCCGGGACATCCGTTTCCGCACATTGTCAGCGGCCGGCTCAACGTTGCGGTAACGTTAAAACGCAAAGCGTCCAAAGGACCGCAGGAACTGTATGCTGTGGCGGAAGTTCCCAGCGTCCTCCCGCGCTTCCTTGAGCTGCCAAGAGACAAGAAACACGGCAAAGAAGTCCGGAAATTTATCCCCTTGGAAGAAATTCTAAAACTGCACGCCTCCGATCTGTTTGCCGGCACCACTGTCAAGAGTATGCACGGATTCACCATCACGCGGAACAGTGAACTGTCCATTGACGAGGTGGCGGCCGACAACCTGCTCTCCACGATTGAAGGGGAGCTGAAAAACAGACGATGGGGTGAGGCCGTCCGCCTCAACTGGCGCAAAGGGATGCCGGACAACATCCGGGAATTCCTGCGGCAGAAATTGGACCTCAAACCGGAGGAAATGTACGAACGACCGGGGATGTTGAATCTTCAGGATTTGTTTGTTGTGTATAACGCCTGCCAAGAGCGCAAAGACCTGCTCGATAAGCCGTTTATTCCAAAGAATGCCCTTCCATTGGCGCGGCCGGAAAAGATTTTCCAGGCAATCCGCAAGCGGGACATCCTGCTGCACCACCCGTACGATTCCTTCCAGACAGTGCTGGAGCTGTTGGAATTCGCCTCACGGGATCCAAAGACTCTTGCTATCAAGCAGACTCTTTACCGCACCAGCGGGGACAGCCCGGTGATCAGAAACCTGATTCAAGCTGCGGAGAACGGCAAACAGGTCACGGTGCTCATGGAACTCAAGGCCCGGTTCGACGAGGCCAACAACATCGTGTGGGCGCGCGAGATGGAAAAGCACGGCGTCCACGTTGTCTACGGTCTCGTGGGTCTGAAGATTCACGGGAAGATGCTCCAGATTGTCCGCCGCGAAAACGACGTGGTGCGTTCGTACGTTCACCTTTCCACAGGGAACTACAATCCCAACACGGCTAAACTCTACACGGACCTCGCGATCCTCACCACGAATCCCAAGATCAACGATGACATCACGAACCTCTTCCATGCTCTGACCGGGTACTCCACCCTTCCCAAACTGGGAGAGATTGCGGCCGCGCCGATCAACCTGCGTGAAACCCTGATCAAACTGGTCAACCGGGAGATCGCCAACGCGGAAGCCGGCAAGCGGGCGTTCATCCGTCTAAAACTGAATGCCCTTGTGGACCAGGAAATGATCCTTCTCCTCTACCGGGCTTCAAGAGCCGGTGTGCGTATCGAGATGAGCGTCCGCGGAATTTGCTGCCTGCGGCCCGGCATCAAGAACGTGAGCGAAAATATCAGGGTTGACTCCGTGGTGGGACGGTTCCTGGAGCACAGTAGAATTCTCTATTTTGAAAACGGCGGCAACCCCAAGGTATTTCTAAGCTCCGCTGACTGGATGCCGCGGAACCTGAACCGCCGCATTGAAATTCTCTTTCCCGTGCAGGACCCGGCGCACGTAAAGAAACTGATCGATATCCTGGACGCTACGTTCCGCGATAATCACAATGCCCGGCGCCTGAAGTCGGACGGCACATGGGAGCGCGTCTATCCAACCAAAACGGAGCCCCGGTTTTCCTCCCAGCGCTTCTTCCGCGAAGAAGTAACAAAGGAGTTTGAGGACAGGGAAAAAGCCCGGCGCGAAGAACGTCGCATGACGTTCCAGCCGATGATGAATCCGGAGCGGCTGGCGCAGATGGATACGGAAGCGGAAGAGCAGGCCCTCGAAGCGCGCGAAAGCGCAGAAGCTGAGGAGACTGAGGAAACGGCTAAGTAACCGCCGGCGACCGTATTAGAATTCTACACCGGGCGACGCCATGTTCCCGTAATATGTAAGCAGCGCCGGCTCTTCCACAATGACCGCCCCGTCCCGAACAGACACCAACTTCCGCCGCTTCAGTTCGGCGATGCCCTTTTCCAGAATGCGGCGGGTGTCTACGTACTCATAGTTGGCCGGCCTCGACGCCACGAATTCTTCAACCAAAGCACGGGCTTCAGACAACGTTACGGTGCTTTCCGATTCACTGAGTATGCGCGATACGATCTGATTCGGCAGGACCCGCCGGTATTTTCTCCATCCACGCGCAATCTCCGCGGCAATGCCAAAAGCAGGGTCCTCCGCATCCATATAGCGGGACACTCGGATAGGATCGCAGACATCGAGAAAGACGTCACCGCGGCCGCGCACAAAATCCATGAAGGCGGGACTCCCTGACTGTCCGGAAAATTCACGGTCTTCCGGCACAGAAGCGTAAGAAAGCGCCAGCGGAACCACAAGAATTTCAGATCCCGTGGACTGGAAGGCTTCCACGGCCGTTGATAAAAGACCGGTCTTAATGGGCATAATGTCCCCTGTCCTGCTTCGTGTTCCCTCCGGGTATACAAGCGACGGGATTCCCACCTCAAGCATCATTGTCGAATAACGTGTCAGGCACTCAAGATAGAGAATATTCCGTGTCCGTTCACGATCCACTGAGTAGGCGCCCAAGGACTTGAGGATCCACGACCAGACCGGGCTCGCCATAAGGTTGGCGCCGGCTGCATAACGTGGGACGGGAAGGCCTGCCCACGATAAACCAAATGCTACTTCAAGGGAATCCAAGTGGGAGCGGTGCATTGGGGCGTACAGTATATTGTAGCGGGACGCAAGATCCGCGAGTTCTTCGGCGCGACCTCCCACATTCGGAACAGCAGACCCCGGACGAAATCCGCTGAGCGCAAAACGCAGAGGTCCAAGAACGCGGATGAGCGTGCCGCGGACAGCGGGGTTATAGCTGTCCGAGATTTCCTCCACATAGAAGTCAATCAAGCGCGCCAATTCTTCTCGTTCCCGTTCCGTTCCGCCCGCGATGATATTTTTCCAGAGTTGCAGTTCGGTGGGGATGGATGCTAAGTCATGCTCGTTCTTTGTCTTCTGCGCCTTGGACAGTCGGCGCTCCAGCGAAGAGAGGATCGTAGGCGCCTGACGCTTCACACGCGTGTGCATTCCCTTTGAGGCCGCCACATGCCTGTAGATGCGGCGCTCCAGCACACGACGAAAGCTGTGGCCCGCAGCCACGTCGTATCCTTTCTGCTTGTGCGCAACGCGCGACTCGTCGCCCGCAAACGTAAGCTCCCGCCCCGCGGCCAGATTCAAGATTGTTTCAGGCGGCTTGCGTCGGGACAGGATGTCGAAGATGGCGCTGTAGAGAGGCAGATGGAGATCCTTTTCCTGGGCAATGTCGAGCACCAGAGAAAGCGCAAACGCGCCTTCAACGATTTCATCTGATTGGCGGACCTCCCGCTCGATATACGTGGCGGGACGCAGAAACAGTTCAATGCGGTCCACCAGGCCGGGATCATTCTCGTGAGAAATCAACTTCTTCACAAACTGCTGACCGTAGGCACGGTTCCGTGAATTGGGACTGGTGCAGGTAGTGACAAGATCCGCAAGCCCGGCATCTCCATGGAGCGTTGCCCGTTTTGCCCCCAAAGAAACGGCAAGACGCGTCATTTCACGAAATCCCTGCATGACCAGGATTCCCTGAACGTTAGTCCCCGCGTGAGGAAGGCCGTCAGCAATCCCGCAGGCAATCGCTACAGGATTCTTGAGCACACCGCCCAACTCTACCCCAAGCCGATCCTGCGTTTCACGCACGTGGACCGTGTCCCCTGCCACCAGACTCTTCACGACGGCAGAAACCCGGGCGTTCGGGGCTGCGATGATGAAGAACGTGTGCATCATGGCATCCATTTCCGCAAGGAGGCTGGGGCCGCTCAACGTGACCACCTGGAGATCCACAAAGCCCGCCTCCGCTGCCAGCGCCTCTACGTAGCCGGAAAACGTTGGCTTCCCGTAGCGACGCCTTCCGGCGGATGAGACCAGCCCCTTTGTGACAATGACTACGATGTGCGGCTCACGCTTGTCCAGAGCGCCTAATAGGG
>JACPZR010000555.1 GCA_016195395.1 Spirochaetia bacterium | reverse complement strand
CATTCGTTTTACCCCTGTGTGGGACAGGGGCCAGAAAGGGCGCATCCGTCTCAACAAGAATGGCTTGTAGCGGGAGGCGCACGGCTGCATCCTGAATGATCTTGGCGGATTTATACGTCACGATGCCGCTGAAGGACACAAACCAGCCCATATCCACAAATGGCATCGCCTCATCGTAGCCGTAGGTAAAGCAATGGAGGACGCCACTAATGCGCGGTCGCTTCCGCACAAGGGCCAAGGCATCGTCCACGGTCTGCCGTTCTCCGTGCACATATTGCCTGCCGTCTCGAAGATGCACCACCAGGGGTAGTGCCAGGTCAGCGGCGGCGTTCAAGTGCTCTTCAAAATTCTCTAATTGCAGGTGCTTGAGCGATACGTCGTGATAATAGTCGAGGCCTGTTTCTCCCAAACCCACAAAACCAGCGTCATCCCGATGTCTCTTTGCCATCGCCAGAATCGCAGGAACATCCGCGGAATCCGCCGCGCTTTCTGGGTGCAAGCCGCAGGTCCAATAGACGCGGGGCATGTTCGGTTCGCTGACCGCATGGTCCCGATTCCATTCAGATGACGTCAACCCGGTTGCGATTTGAACCACGGCCTCCACGCCTCTCTCTGCGGCCGCCCGCAATGCATCCGCCCGGTCACGCCCCATAGAGGCCATGATATCCAAGTGACAGTGGGTATCGATGACAGAGTTCAACGGTGCCCGCTCCCGAACTGCGCGATCCAGGATGCGTCGGGATATTTGACCATCTGCCAGTGTGGATTTCCTGCACGCGATGACACGCGCTCTGATTTCCAAGCGCCAAAGTAAGCGCTCCAGAATTGCCGGTCCTCATTCGCGATCCCGGCCAACGTTCCGCCGTGTAGAAAGCTGGTGAACGCCCGATCATACATCACTGCGATTTGATCCACGAAGGCTCGATCGCACCATATCAAATTCAAGGCGAGCGTCAGATAGTCGACCACCACGGGTGAGAACAAACGGCCGCCGGTCCAGTCCGCTCCGTGCCCGAACATCTCCGCAAAGGTCTGATTCACTGCGGAGAAATCCACTTCATCAAAGAGAACCGTGCTCCATACGTCACGCCCAACGGACTTTGACGTTACTTCAAAGATTGCTTCTCTGATCTGCACAGCCTGAAAGTCGACGATATGACCGTGCTCTTTCTCCATCTCGTGAACAGGGAGGAGCCGGGCATTGAAGTACAGTCGGTCGGTGTTCACGGTGGGAGAGAGGCCCTGCTGTGCGGCGTGCACGATTTCCTCGTCCTGGGCTCCGCCCATATAGGGCGCTGACAACTTGAAGATAAACATGTAGGGGCGGCCGTCGACTAAAATCGGCCTCACCAGATGGAGCTGCCCGGATTCTCGGCGCGGACGCGGTTCCGGCAGAATCTGACAGTCGGAGACGATCCAAGGGATCTTTGCAGCCAGAAGCTCAGCTATCTTCCGGCATTCGTCTGCTTTAATTCCAGTAATGGTGCTCCCCGGAAGTGTAAAGAACTCGGAAAACCGGAGGTATGGGTGGCGGAACGTGTCTATGTACAGTTCACACGCGGGCTGAGACACCCCGAGCGAAGCAAACAGCTGCGAGATTTCCGCAGCCTCATCAACGGTCATGCGTCTCCCCGAAACACCTTCTTTCGTTCCGGCTCCTGCGCCACGCGTCCCGAAGCGACCTTCTCCAGCCGCTTGATTACGCGGCGTTGTTCAAAACTGACAAACAGAAGATAGCCTGCAAACAGAAGAAGAGTTCCCACAAGAACAATCAGCAGATTGTTGAGACGTCGTTGAGCCAGAGCGGTGGCTCTGATGGACTCTGCGTGTTCCAATACGTAGACGATCTTGTCCAAATCCGGGTTCCGCTT
>JACPZR010000062.1 GCA_016195395.1 Spirochaetia bacterium | reverse complement strand
GGGATCAGCAGTGCGCTGCGTTGGGGTCGGGGTTGTTTTCGCGCGATCGCGCGGTGTCGAATACCGGCACCGGGTCCTATCTGATTGGTCACGCCGACCAACCTGTGTTCGATGAGAAAATGAGGTTGTCGTGCAACGTATCAGCGGTGCCGGACTCGTATATTGTCGAAGCGGCAGTGCTGACATCGGGAACGATCTATCGGTGGTTACGAGAAGCTTTTTATCGTGATTGCGATTCGTTCGATCAACTCAATGCGGAGGCAGCGGATGCGTCTCCCGGGGCGAACGGTTTGTTGTTGTTGCCGCATTTCAAAGGGAGTGGCTCACCGTATTGGGATGCTCAGGCGCGAGGCGTCTTCTACAATTTGACTTTGAGCACGACGCGTGGGGAAATAGTGCGCGCGATTCTTGAGGGAATTGCGGTCGAGATGAAGGGGTGTCTCAATCTGGTGGAAAATGAGTGCGGGATAGTTGAGTTCATTAGCGTGGCCGGGGGCTTAACGCGGTCCGATCTGTTCAATCAGATCCAGAGCAATGTGTTTGATCGTCCCGTGCAACGTTATGGCAACAACGAGGCGACATCTTTAGGTGCATGGATTGCCGGGGCGGTGGCTGTTGGCGTCGAAAGCAGCTATCCTGCGGCGTTTTCTCTCGCGGCAGCTAAGGATTCGGCGAAATACTACGAGCCGGAGGACGGATGTCGTGATATCTATGAACTCCAATGCCGTCGCTCACGGGCGCTGTACGAAGCGCTTGCGGCGCCGGCATTACGCGAACTGTTCCAATAAGGTACGCCTACGTGAAAAAGACAAGTGATCACCCGATCTCCACCATCAGCAATTATCGGCACAGAAAGATACTGGAATTGCTCTGCCAGCGGCAGTCGGTTTCGTCAGACGAACTCGCGACGGAATTTGGTGTATCGAAGATTACGATTCGCCGCGACCTCGATGCTTTAGCGGCGGAGAAATTCCTGGAGCGCACGCGCGGAGGCGCAGTGTCGATTGCCGACTTGCGCCTCGAAGAGTTTTTCGACGCCAAGGATCATGTGGCCAAACGGGAGAAGTCCTTGATTGGCCGTTATGTTGCTTCCATGGTGGCAGAAAACGAAACGGTCTTTGTCAATGCAGGGTCGACGACGCTCGAAGTGGTCCGCCATCTGCACGGCAAGAAAGTACGTATTGTCACCAACAACGCCGCATGTTTCGGGCTGGATCTTGATCCACAGCAAGAGTTGATCTTGGTGGGCGGCGAGTATCGCGCCCAGTCGAAGTCGCTGGTTGGCGATCTGGCTATCGCCGGAATACATAATATCTTCTCCAGTTTTACCGTGCTGGGTATCAATGGGGTAAGTATCAAGAAGGGATGTACCAGCGCTGTCCATCAGGAAACCAGCGTCAACAGGGCGATGATCGAGAATTCGAGCGGCAAGATAATCGTCGTCGCCGATCACACCAAGATGAATTGCGTATCCAGCTTCCTCACTTGCCCGCTGAACAAGATCGATATGATCGTCACTGACTGGCAAACGTCTGTCGCTTTCTGTGAAGAACTGGAAGAACTGGGGCTGAGTGTGATTCGCGTCCCCGAAGAGGACAATGCGGCGGCGAGGCCGAGAGGCGCGTCGATAGGCGTTCTCTGATCTTCCTGCCGTGAAAGCCTGATTGCTGCTTCAGTCAGTCCCGTCCGCAATAAGCGCCGGGACCGTGCTTCGGCGTCGGCCACCACCATGTCCGACTCC
>JACPZR010000061.1 GCA_016195395.1 Spirochaetia bacterium | reverse complement strand
GCACAGGCTGTCCCCAGGGCGACGATCAACGTTATTTCAATTATGCAGCGGAAGCGAATCCTCATCTCAAGTCGACCTGCACGGCGCTGATGATGTTCTCAAGCCGTGCAAGTTTGTCAAGAGATTCGGACGGGAGCAGTTCATCGATCGTGATGACCGTTCGGGCCTTTCCACCGCGGACGTCCCGTGACAGTTCCAGGGCCGCAATGTTCACATTGTGATCGCCGAGGAACATGCCAAGCGTGCCCACAACGCGCGGTACGTCGCGGTTTTCGATCATTACAAGGATTCCTTCCGGGCGGAATTCAATCGGCATGCCCGCCATCGAAACCACGACCGCCTCTTTGTGAAGGGTGGTGAATGTGACCTCAAACTTTACCCCTTGGCTGGTCTTGAAGACGACCCCCACAGCGGAAGAGAAGCCCTGCACATCTTTGCGCTTGTTTTCCTTTACTTGAATGCCGCGATCTTTTGCGAGGAAAGGCGCATTTACAAAGTTCACTTCATTGCCGAGGGCGGGAGACAACGCGCCGCGCAGAATGGAGGTGGTGACCGGCTGCACCATGTAAGCCGAAATTTCTCCAGCGTAATCGAGCTCCACAGTGGCAATGTCGCCCTTGGCCAGAAGGCCCATCATGCGGCCGATTTTTTCTCCACCTTGAAAGTAGGGGCGCAGAAAGTCCATGGCGTCCGGATCCAGTGTGGGGAAGTTCAGCGCATAACGTGCCACGCCTGTTTCAAAGTACTCCACCACTTGGTCGACTGTTTCCATGGACACCGCAAACTCGGCGTCTCCGGTGGAGGCGCCAAGGTGAGGCGTCATCACACACTTATCCTGCGCGCGCAGAGCATAGTCGGCCGGCGGCGGCTCTTCAGGGAAAACGTCAAGGGCCACGCCTGCAATCTGGCCGTTCTTCAGGCCTTCTTCGAGCGCTTTCTCATTGTAGATCCCGCCGCGGGCGCAGTTGATCAGCCGGATGCCTTTCTTGACCGTTGCCAGGTTCTCCATGCTGATGAAGTCTTTTGTGGTCTCTGTGAGCGGCGTGTGAACTGTGATGAAGTCGCACTGTTTGAGAATTTCTTCTTTTGATACGATGGGGATCTCAAGGTGCGCCAGGTTTTCCACCGGAATAAACGGATCGTAACCCAGAACATTCATCTTGAGCCCGCGTGCACGCTTGACCACTTCTTTGCCAATGCGGCCGAGGCCCACAACTCCGAGAGTTTTTCCAGTGAGCTCAACACCCACGAACTTCGATTTTTCCCATTTGCCGCCCTTCATGGAGCCGTGCGCCTGGGGAATGTTCCGCGCCAGGGAGAAGAGGAGCGCAATCGCATGCTCAGCCGTGGACACAGAGTTCCCGCCGGGGGAGTTCATGACGATGACGCCGCGGCGCGACGCTTCCGGAATG
>JACPZR010000554.1 GCA_016195395.1 Spirochaetia bacterium | reverse complement strand
GAAGAGGCTCTTGCCCTTGCAGCTGCGGAAGCTGGGACCAATACACAACCGGACGCACTTGCTGTGACCGTGCGTCCCGGACTCGTAGGGTCGCTCATGATGGGCGGCCAGTTTGCAAAGACGCTCTCCATTGTGAACGGAATCCCGCTGATTGGCGTCAATCACCTGGAAGCGCATTTCTATGCACTGTGTCTGGAAAGCGGGCCGCATGAGTACCCGTTTCTGGGCCTTCTCTTGTCCGGCGGGAATTCCATCGTCTACAGGGTGGACGGCCCCGGCCGCCTGGAAGCGCTTGCGGACACACTGGACGACGCCTGCGGAGAAGCCTTCGACAAAGTGGCTGTGCTGTTGGGTCTCGCTTACCCGGGCGGACCTGTTGTTGAGAAAACCGCCGCCACGTTTACGCCGGCTTCCGGCCACAAGTCTCTCTTTCCCCGGCTCTTGCGCGGCCTCGACCGGGCGCATCCAGTGTTCTCTTTTTCAGGAATCAAGACAGCAGTGCTCCGCACGGACCGCAGTCCTGATAAGGTCCCACAGATCTGTTTTGATTTTCAGGAAACCGTATTTGAGCTTGTGGAACGTGTGCTCTCCATCGTAGTAGAGGAGACGGGCATACAGCGTGTCGTATGCGCGGGCGGTGTGCTCGCCAACGGTGTGCTCAAGAGAAAGCTCACTGCGTTGGGTGAGGCGCGCGGGTGGCATATGAAGATCCCTGAAAAGAAGATTCTGTGCACGGACAACGCGGCAATGGTAGCGTCACTCGGCTACTTCCTGGCAGAGAGCGGTCTCGGTCGCATTGGTCTTGATTTTCACGTTTCGAGCACGGCCGAACCTTTGGGTGCGTCGGGCCGGGCTTGACCAGTCGGCCGCCGAAAATGCTCGTCAAGAAAGGGTTGTCAAGGGCGGCGTTCTGTGCTAGCGGGTTTTGTGGCCATTAAGAAGCATCTGGGTTGGGTCCCCAACCTCTTCACGCTTGGGAATCTCTCTCTCGGGTTTTTCTCCATACTCATAGCATCCTCGTCGCATGGGGAAAGCGTTGGTCTGGCCGTGGCCGGGGGGCTGATCATGCTCGCCGTCCTTTTGGACGGGGCCGACGGCTACGCGGCCCGCCTCTTGGACGCCAAATCAGAACTGGGCGCGCAGCTGGACAGCTTGGCAGACCTGGCAACGTTCGGCCTGGCTCCCGGCGTCCTCATGTACACTCTGACCTTGCATGACTTTAATGTGCAGCTGCAAGGCATGCCCCTCATTCCCAGCGGGATGTTTATTGCTGCGGTGTTCCCTGCTTGTGCGGCATATCGTCTGGCCCGGTTCAACGTCAGTCACGATGACGGAGGCTTCACAGGATTACCGTCGCCTGTGGCAGGGCTGATTGTCGCGCTGATGCCCATCGCTTTTACAGAATCATTCACAGTTCCCAGCGCCATCTTGATCTTCATCTTTGTGCTTTCGGCATTTCTCATGGTGAGCACCGTCCGCTACAGCAAGCCGCAGGTTTCCTTTGTGCGTCGCTTTTCGCCGGCGCGGATGGCCATCGTGATTCTTGCTCTTTTGTCCGCGCTGTGCTTTGTGGGAATCCGCTATGGAGCAAGTTTTGGCGCCGCGGGACTTTTCTCGCTGATTGTGATCTACGTTGTCTCCGGCATCGTATCCTTCATGATTCACAAGATCCAAGAATACCGCATGTGAACGCCTACAACACTAAACGAACCTGCAGCGCAGCGTACGTGCTCCGGCTCCGCTCTGTCCAT
>JACPZR010000553.1 GCA_016195395.1 Spirochaetia bacterium | reverse complement strand
ATAACGTCATCGGAGAACGATTCAAATTCACGCGCCGTCTGAGAGTCCAAGCGGCCGCGCAGACGGATCACATAGATGTTTTCTCGTTCCTGCTTTTCTGTGGTGAGCTGCAACATATCAATGTGAATCGAGGGGAATGGCGTCCATGATCCGGCTGGGCTCCGCGACCGTTACCTGCTGGTGTCCCACAGGGGTTGCCGTGGCTTCCAGGAATTCCACGCCCGCAGGGAGTTCCGTGCGCGCGTGAGATGGTTTAGCGCCAATGTGTCGGATGGCCAGCATATAAATGATGAGAGTTAAAAGAAAGCTGAACACAAAAGACGCCCCCGCAGAGACGGCCAGCGCATACAGGAACGACTGCGTGAGGCCGGCAATGATACCGGTCATGCTTTTCACGGAGACGATCATATGAACACCGGCAGTGGGAAAATCCGCGTCAACCTGAAAAACGGCCACACCGATGTGCGCGCGGACGTTAGTCAGACCGGGCAGGATCCGCGCGAGAATCATTTCACGCGGCGTAGGAATAACAGAAGAGTCTGCCGGGAGAGGACGGGATACAACGGGGTCACGTCGGTCACGGTTCAGCACCTGACTGTACTCCGGCTTGGAGTATTCAGCGGTGGAAGCTGCCACGGCGTCTTTGGCCAGCTTGGAAACATCGTTATGGGCCAGGAGTTTGCCCTTGGAATCTAAAAGGAAGACCTCTTCTACAACAAAGTCCTCGTTTCTGGACTTGGAGAGTCGGACCAGATCGGTGAAGACGGCGGACATCGCCACCATTCCCTTATCGCGGCCGGCCTGTTCCGTGGCCATCGTAGACAGCGCAATTCCCAGTTCGGCTCCGCGCCGCTGTGCAAGGCTCAGGACCTCCGCGACGGATGATCGGGTCTGCCAGTATAAGGCAAACGTGGACGACGCAACGGCAGTGAAGAACACCACCGCGCTCGTGAAAAAGAATGTTAGAACAGTTCGAAATCCGGTTTTCATGTGCGCTAGGACGGTCTACTTCATCATCGGCCCTTGGAGAGGCCCGGACACCGAAAAAACGATTCCGCCTGCGGGGTCCAGAGAAAAAACGGGCTAATGATCGGCGGCGGTGAGAAGTATAGAAGCTGGATTCCCCACGGCTTGGATTTCCTGGGCCCGGCTGAAACCGCCGCCCTGCGCAAAGACACCAACCGTCTCCGCGAAATCCTGGAAAACGCCGGATTTCTCGAGGTAACGCCCCCGCTGATGGATTTTGCCCCCACGTTTCAGATGACAGCCCGGGACAGCGATTCCGGCGTTTCCTTTGAAACGCGCGACACGGACGGGGAGCTTCTGGCCGTCCGGTCGGACCTGACGGTGCAGGTAATTAAAGCCTTGGCCAACGGCCGGCTGGGCGCCCCCCTCCCCGCACGGCTCTCCTACTTTCAACCTGTCCTGCACGACCGATCGTGGGGCTCCGGAGCCCGGCGGGAGATTTTTCAGGCTGGTCTCGAAATCGTGGGTGAAGACGGACCGGGACGCGTGGGAGAGATGCTCGACCTGGCAAGGCGCTGCCTGACGCTTTTGGGCGTGGAACCGCGGATTCTCTACGGGGATGTGCGGTTCATTGAAACTTTGACGAGAGAAGCCGCATCTGATAAGAAGAAAGCCCTCCTGGTTGCGCTGGACAGAAAGGATACAACACGCATACTGCCACTGGCTCTTGAATCCGGGATTTCGAAAGAGCGCGCGCATATCCTGTCCCGACTTCCGGTCACCGTTGGCGGAAGCGAGGCTGTGCAGAAGCTGAAAGACATGTGCAAAAGTGAAGAAGCACTGCTGCGCCTTCTGGAGGCCGCGCCTCCCGGGGTGGTGTACGACTACAGCTTGGTCCGGGAATTGACGTACTACACGGGCCCGGTTCTCGAGGCTTACAGGCCGCGGACCAAAGAAAAGATTCTGACTGGCGGAATCTACGATGCACTCTACGGTTTGTTCACGGGTGCACAGAAGCCTGCCTGCGGTTTTGCGATCAACCTGACCGCCGCCGTGGCAAAGAACTGATTCGAAACGATTCACAAGGAGACGCCGATGAGCGCTAGACTAGTAGTGGGTACGCAGTGGGGAGACGAAGGCAAAGCCAAAGTCATCGACTATCTCTCCGGCGAAATTGACATCATCGTGCGTTATCAGGGCGGCGCCAATGCCGGGCACACGGTCATCGTAGGAAAAGACAAGTTCGTATTTCACCTGATTCCTTCCGGCATCCTCTACCCCAACACGGTCTGTGTGATCGGTAACGGCGTGGTGCTGGACCCCGCTGCCTTCTCGCGTGAAATCGAAGCGTTGATGAGTGAGCGCGGGATCGATGCCATGAGCCGCATCATGATATCAGACGCATGTCACATTGTTCTTCCGCTCCACCGGCTCATCGATGAGCACCGCGAAACGGAAGCGGGCGGCAACAAGATCGGAACCACAAAGCGCGGGATTGGAATCTGCTACGCGGACAAGATGATGCGCATTGGTCTGCGCGTGGGAGACCTGCTGGAGCAGACGCATCTCCGGACACGCCTGGCGCATATCCTTGAGGTGAAGAACCGCGAACTGCGCGACCTCTACAGACTTCCCGAACTAGACATGGGACCTCTCTTTGATGAACTCGCGGAGTTCGGCGCAAAGATCAAGCCCATCGTGCGCAATACCTCTCTCTATTTGAATGACGAACTGAAGAAAGGGCGACGTGTCCTTTTGGAAGGAGCTCAGGGCACCGGTCTCGACATCGACTTTGGGACGTACCCGTACGTAACGTCATCCAACACAACCACCGGCGGCGCCATTGCGGGAAGCGGGATTTCGTTTCAACACCTCACGCATGTCACCGGTATCTGCAAAGCCTACGTGTCGCGCGTGGGCGAAGGCCCGTTCCCCACAGAACTCCACGGAGCAGAGGGAGACCGTCTGCGGGACCTTGGAAGCGAATACGGTGCCACAACAGGCCGGCCGCGCCGCTGCGGTTGGTTCGACGTGGAGCTGGTGCGTCATGCGGCACGTGTGAACGGCCTGACAGAACTGGCGCTCACCAAAATCGACGTTCTCTCCGCCTACGACAAAGTCAAGATCGGCGTGGGATACAAACGCGCGGGCCAGAAGCTCGATTCGTTCCCTTCGTCCGGTCTTGAGAATGTGGAAGTTGTCTACGAAGAAATGCCCGGTTGGAAGACGGACATCAGTAAAGCGCGCCGAAGAGCGGACCTTCCCGGGCCCTGCCGCGCCTACATTGAACGCTTGGAAGAACTCACGGGCGTCCCGGTGGGCGTGATTTCCGTCGGCGCGGGACGCGAAGAGACCATCACCGCTCCGTAGCACACATCACGGCGGCAGTGCTGCCGCATCGGGCGTACCGGGGAAACGCAGGTAGACGACAAACTCCTGGTTTCCCTTGGCGCCCTTGATCTGTGCCGGAACACATGCGGT
>JACPZR010000552.1 GCA_016195395.1 Spirochaetia bacterium | reverse complement strand
GACTTGATCTACACAGCGTCCTTCACGCTCCCAGCGGAGATGCAGAATACGGGATCTCCGCCGCAGAATCTCACGGTGGTTCTCAAGGCTCAGGCAGACGGCGCCGAATTCACGGCCACCAACGGATTCAACGTCGGCTGGCTCAACATCCGCCACACAGGGAAATTCCGCGACCGCGCAGCGTCGGACGAAAAAGGGAATCATCTTTACATTGACGCAGAGTTTGAAGTGAAGCGCAGCGGCACGTACCATATTCAGGGCTCCGTATACGACGACGACAACGAAGGAATCGGCTGGGCGCAGAACCGCGTGAAGCTGGAACCGGGAACGCACATGGTCACCCTCCGCTTTTACGGCAAGATGTTCTGTGACACACGCAAAAACGGGCCGTACATTTTGAAGAATCTGGTCTACGCGAATACTGGCGTTATGCCGGGACCGCGTTCACAAAACCAGGAAAACCTTTACAAAACCGGCGAATACAAATACAGCCAGTTCACGTGCAACTCGTTCGAGGATCCGCTCCTTCTCCAGAAAGCCAAACAGATGGAAGCGGAAGCCGGAGCGGAACGTAACTGATAAAAAAATGAATATTGACCGGGCAGGCGGGCGCGACGGCACGTCTAAACAGATATGCGCAAAACCGCCTGGCTTGTTCTCCTTATTTGTTTCTCCGTAGCGAGCGCTGAAGACAGCTCCTTCATCATCAAGAGGTTTCCGCGGCGTGTTCACGTTGTCTTCACGCTGAAACCACAGGCTGCGGAACGCGGCAGCTTCACGCAGCTGATGATCCTTCCCGTGCCACGGTCGGACGAGAAGCGCGAAATAAAGAATGTCCAGATCCACATGTCGCAGGGAATGAAGCCGGACATAAAAGCGTTTCCGGAAACGGGCGACCTATACCTGCCTCTCCTGAGCCAAGGGTCGCTCCGTGATGAAGTGACGATCGAGTACGATGCCGTGCTCTATTCGATCCATTACCGCCTCCCCCGGGGCAAAGACATCCTCCCGTATGACAAAGGATCCACCACGTACAAGCTCTACACCGGCAAGGACCAGCGGTTTGAACCCGGCCATCCTGAGATCAAACGTATCGCGGACGACTTGTGGAACCAGTCGCGTGATATCGTTGAATATGCGCACAAGGCTTACGCCTGGGAACAGAAGAACCTTAAATGGAAGAATACCGGGAACTATGCGTCGGTTACAGACATCTTTGCCAACGGCGGCGGAGACTGCGGCGCCCTTACCGCCATTTACGTTTCTTTGATGCGCGCCAAGGGGATCCCCGCAAGGGCCCAGATTGGCGGCGTAATTCAGGGATCAGACCGCTGGGAGTGGCACGTTTGGCCGGAGTTCTACCTGGAAAAGAAAGGCTGGGTAGAAACGGATCCGTCCTATTTCACCTCCCCTCCCGGATTTTTCGCGTACGATGATGCCGCCCGCATTCATTTTCACCGCGCTTCCACGGTTACGGTCGAGTATGGCGATTTCAAATTTCAGACAGGCGGAATTCAACGTTATGCATACTATACCCGCGGCGCATCGCGGTCTATGGAACGCGCCGTTGAATCGTTGATGGGGGACAACCCCGTCAACTATAACGTCACAGTCAACGTTGAGACCAAGAGTTCCCCCATGGACGACGGCGGACTCAACTCCGAAGCTCAGACAGAGAGGACCACGAGCAGATTGATTGATCTGATCAACAAGAAGCGCGCGGACAAGGGCCTCCCCGCCCTCCAGTCGGACCCGGGGATTTCCCGGGCTCTGACCCAGACTTTGTCCGGGCGGGACATGCCTACGGTCAAAGAACGGCGGATTACGGACCAAGACTGCCGCCGGGGGTGCACGGAAGGGGGTGTCCTTGAACGCGGAGGCGTTCCCATCGGGGATTCACTGAAAGAACAAAATGTCCAGCTTCGCAAGTATTCCTGGGAGAGGTTCAGCGTGGGATTTCACGCGCTCGACCCCGTCCCGCGCGCCGCAGATGCGGTGAACGAAAAAACGCTTATGAACAGCGACTGGAAACAAGTGGGCGTGGGCTATTACTTTGACCCGGCAGAACGCGCGTACCGGTTCGCCGTTCTCTTTGGGATCAGGAAGTAGCGCACTGCTGCGCAGCGCCGGGATGTCGGGTGTCGGGACGTAGTGGACCCGCGCTCGCCGGTTGACCCCGGGCGCACAGCAGCTCGGCGCGCCCATGCGCCCGCCGACCCCAACGGACCCCAGGCGCGCGAGCGGCCGTACCATCCTTTCTAGTCGATGTAGTCTTTCAACTTCTTACTGCGCGACGGGTGCCGCAGGCGGCGGAGCGCCTTGGCTTCGATCTGCCGGATCCGTTCGCGCGTGACCTGAAACACGTAGCCCACCTCTTCGAGAGTGTGGGAATATCCATCGTCCAAGCCAAACCGCATCCGGAGCACCTTCTGTTCGCGGGCCGGGAGCGTATTCAGCACCGTCTTGATCTGCTCTGACAAAAGCTTGTGAGCGGTGGCGTTGATGGGCGATTCCACTTCCGTATCCGGGATAAAGTCCCCCAGCTCGGAATCCTCTTCTGATCCGACGGGCACTTCAAGGGAAATCGGTTCGCGGGCCACGTTCTTCACAGCCTTTACGCGCTGCACGGGCCAGCCCAGACGCTCGGCAATCTCTTCGTTGGTGGGTTCGCGTCCTGTTTCCTGCAGGAACAGACGCGTCTCCCGCACTACTTTGTTGATCTGCTCGATCATGTGAACAGGAATACGGATGGTCCGCGCCTGGTCTGAAATGGCGCGCGTAATCGCCTGCCGGATCCACCAGGTAGCGTATGTGGAAAACTTATAACCCTTTTTGTACTCGAACTTGTCCACGGCCTTGATGAGGCCTATGTTTCCTTCTTGAATCAGGTCAAAGAAGTGCATCCCGCGGTTGGCATAACGCTTCGCGATGGATACAACCAGACGCAGGTTGGCCTTGATGAGTTCCTTCTTGGCCTGTGCAATCTCACGTTCACCCTT
>JACPZR010000492.1 GCA_016195395.1 Spirochaetia bacterium | reverse complement strand
TCGCAGCGGAAAAGACTACCGCATTGGAGAAATCAAGAGCCCGCCCAAGGCTTCCATGATGGGACAGATATACGACGCGAAGATGGAAGCCAACGGACGCACAACGTTCGGCGTTTACTTCAGAAAACCCAGAGCGCGCTTTTTCGCGGGCTATGAACAGGTCAAAGTGGATCTGGACCGCGAGGGCGAGTGCAGGGCGGAGCAGTTTACGGCGGATGCGGAGGAAAACGGCCAGAGCAGTCGTGTATTCTTCAAAACCAAAGCACACGAAAAAAGCGAAGAGGTGAGCCTTCTGTTCTACCGCACCGGCACAAGCGATGTGGTTGTGAGCTGTGGAGACAAGGTCGTATACGAGAAGCGGTTTAAGCCGGAAATATGAAGATTTCCCCGTCGATTCTTGCGGCTAACCTGATCGATCTCAAGAGCGTCCTGGGACAGATGGACCCGGCGCTCGTAGACCTCATCCATATGGATGTCATGGACGGGCACTTTGTGCCCCAACTGTCTTTCGGCGAGGCGTACTCCAAGGCTGTCAAAGAAGCCGTCGCCATTCCGCTCGACGTGCACCTGATGGTGAGCCGCCCCGAACTTGAGATACCGAAATACTTTGACCTGAATCCCTACGTGATCACGTTCCACCTTGAGGCCACGAATTTTCCCATCCGCCTTGCGCAGCTGATCCGATCCAAGGGCATCAAGGCCGGTATCTCCCTGAACCCGGGCACACCTGTCAGCGCCCTTGAGCCGGCCCTCGACGACATCGACATGGTCCTGATTATGAGCGTAGAGCCAGGATTCTATGGCCAGAAATTCATCCCACAGAGCATGCGGAAATTGGAAGCGCTGAAAACCCTGATTGGAAGCCGCCCCATCGAAGTAGAAATTGACGGCGGGGTGTCCGTGGACAACATCCGATCCCTGAAAGAGAAGGGAGTGGGCATTGCCGTGGCCGGCGCCGCGGTTTTCAAAGGTGGTTCCGTAAACGATAATGTGCGCGCATTAAAGAGCGCCGCCGGTTAGCCCTGCCAGACGATTGCGGCCCCGGGCCCAAACTACTTGACAGGCGGCGGCCATTCAGGGATACGGCTAATTGTGGTAAAACTGAGACTTCAGAGATATGGCAAGAAGAAGCGCCCCTTTTATCGTCTGGTGGCCGCTGATGTCCGTCACCGTCGTGACGGCCGCTTCATCGAAATGATCGGAACCTTTGATCCCCTCGCGGACAAAGACCAAGTAAACCTCAAGACAGAACGCGTGCAGTACTGGCTGACCAATGGCGCCGTGCCCACGGAAACTGTCGGAGCGATTCTGAAAAAGCAGGGACTGGTTAAGGCCTGATGTCTGCTCTCAACGCAGTAGCGCTGGTAGAATACGTGGCTGACGGCCTCGTCGCAAAGCCGGATGAAATCCGGATCGATGAGATTCCCGGCCACGACGAGGTCATTATTGAACTCCGCGTCGCAGAAGAAGACGTGGGCAAAGTGATCGGGAAGAACGGCAGTGTGGCACGCGCCATGCGCACGCTCCTCACAGCCATCGGCACGCACGACGAGAAGACCTATGTTCTCGAAATCATCGACTGACCGCTGTC
>JACPZR010000491.1 GCA_016195395.1 Spirochaetia bacterium | reverse complement strand
CGTGTACGACTTTCTGCCGGGAGCCTCCGGAATCCGCGCGGTGTCCAGGATCGCCCTTCTCATTCTCTCCGCCGCTGCCATTCCGATGGCAATCACGTTATCGCGGATAGAGAGAGCAGGGCGGCAGGGTTTCTGGGTGGCCCTCGTGTTGTCGCTCGGCGTGGTTCTTGAAAATTCTCACCGCAATACGGAAGCCTACAATAAGAGCCGCCATGTGGTCCGAGTGGAGCGTATCAAGCAGCAACTGGCGCTGCATGGAACCTGTGGTGCGTTTTACGTGGAGCCCGCCGCGGGCAGCGTTCCTTTGATCACGCACCTGGATGCCATGTGGGTTTCCATGGAGACGCAGATCCCCACCGTCAATGGATACAGCGGCAGCGTCCCGCACGGATGGACGTTTGAGGCCCGTGCCGCAGAGGAAGATATCGAAAGGTATCTGCGGACCCGGGGCGCGCATGTGGAAGGGAAAGTGTGCATCGTCCGGCAGGCAGCGGACTAGGCCCGCGCTTTTTGCTGGACCACCGCTTGGCCCGTGCCCCTCTGGTTCATCTCCAACGGAATCGTATGACCGCCATCTTGAAAAAATTCCCCGCCCTCTGGATCACGGTGGGCATCCTGGCCCTGATCGAAGTGGGAGTGCGACTGGCTCCGGCCGAATACGGCATGGGCGCCGGCATCTTTCTCTCCAACTATTATAGGAAGCTTGCGGATGCTGACGGGCCGGTGTTCGACTACGTTGTCCTGGGCGATTCCAAGAGCATGAGCCTGAAAGGCCATAAGCCCACCACTGACGAACCCTATTCGGTTTACAACTTCAGTATGCCCGCGCTGGGCCCGCGCTACTTCCCGTTCTTTTTGGAAAAATATCTCCGGCATCGTTCCAAACCGCCGGCGGCCGTGATCTTTGCAGCGGATCCTTGGCTTCTGAACCGCGACTTTTACCGTCCTGCGCACGATCCTGAACAAGCCTATAGCGACGACGACAAACAGAGCCTGCCTGAATATCTTGTGAACCGCGTTACCCGGCGCGTGGGAAAGTTCTTTTGGTCCAAGGGG
>JACPZR010000530.1 GCA_016195395.1 Spirochaetia bacterium | reverse complement strand
GTTATCAGGTTCAGCAGTTGGTACGACGCGCGGATCATGCGGCCCAAACCGGACTCTTCCAGACCCAGACCTGCAAGATATTCCTTCTGCTCTTCCGGTCCCAGCGACGCCAGTTCATCCTCGATTTTCCCGCACAGAATAATGCTGGGGGCGCCCTCTGCCTCGGCCGCTTTTTGGACAATGTGCGTATACTTGTTGCCGGTCACCACAGCGGACTCTTCCACGTTCATGACGTAGAGCACCGGACGGGCCGTGATCAACTGGAAGGTGCGCGCAAGCTCTTCTTCTTCACCCGAAAGCTTGACGCTCCGCGCCGGCTTTTCGTCCGCCAGCGCTTTATGAATCTGTGCAGCCACGTCGAACAGAGCTTTGGATGCTTTGTCACCGGCCTTGCCTTTCTTTTCCAGTTTCTCCATCTGGCGTTCAATGGATTCCAAGTCCGCAAGGATGAGTTCCAAATTGATGATGCGGATGTCTGCCAGCGGATCCACATGACCGCGCACATGCACAACGTTCTCATCTTCAAAACAACGCACGATGTGCGCGACGGCCTGCGTCTCGCGGATGTGGTTGAGAAACTTGTTGCCGAGCCCCTCGCCTTTGCTTGCGCCTTCCACGAGGCCTGCAATGTCCACGAACTCCGTCCACGCGGGAACGGTCTTCTTTGGGGTGACCAGCTGCGTGATTCTCCAGAGGCGATCGTCGGGAACGTCCACGCGGCCCACGTTGGGCTCGATTGTACAGAAAGGATAGTTGGCAGCCTGCGCGCCGGCGGGAAAGCGATGGACAATGGTGCGCCGCACAAAATCCTTGGGCCACAGACAGGAAATGAGTGTGAATGCTTTGAATACTGGAACGGGGGCCGTTACGGCGGATGACGCGGCAGCGTCGGAACATGCGGTCCCGCGCCCTCGGGTTCTCGACGTGGGGAACTGCAGGCCGGATCATTACGCCATCGAGCGGCTTGTGTCGTCACTGGGAGCGGACGTGGACCAGGCACATACGCTCGAGGATGCGCTGAAGGCCCTCCAAGCCCGGTCGTACCGACTGGTGCTCGTAAACAGAAAACTGGACCACGATTATTCCGACGGCGTTGACGTCATCCGCGCGATACGCGCAAGCCCCCGGTGGAGCGGCGTCCGCCTCATGCTTGTCTCCAACTACCCGGAGGCGCAGGCAGAAGCAGTAGAAGCGGGCGCAGAGCGCGGCTTTGGGAAGCTCTCTCTCCACACAGCAGCCACGCGGTCCGCGATTGAAAGCGCGATTCTGCCATCTGACTAGGCATTAGCTAGCTATTGGCTAGCTATTTAGGATCGCGCGACCGAATGGTTGACAGCGACTAACTTCGTGTCAACGAGGTCTATGATTGGAGTAAGCGGGCTCTTACGACTCGGCATTGACCCCGCTGACAACCCCAAAGAAAAGCTGCGAAAAAACTTCCTCGTATTTGTGGGCGTGCTCATGAGCGGGGGCGGAATCCTCTGGGGCTCCATCTGTTTGTCTGCGGGACTTTGGATTCCGGCGGTGATCCCGCTCTCCTACGCCGTCATAACCATTTTCAACCTGATTCTCTTTCACGCCACACGCCGCTTTGGTTTCGTGCGGATGCTGCAAACACTGATCAGTCTCCTTCTTCCCTTCTTCTTTCAGTGGTCGCTGGGTGGATTCTGGAATTCCGGCGTGATGATGCTCTGGGCGCTGCTCTCTCTGGTGGCATCTATGACCTACGAAGACGCCGCCCGCGCCGTCGGATGGCTCCTTGCATTTTTGGCGCTGACCGTAGCGTCGCTTGCGGTGGACTCGTATGTCCGTGCAGCGGCTGCCCCCATCGATCCGTCGTATACGATTGTCTTTCTTACGCTCAACGTTGCCCTGGTTTCTTCCGCGGTGATCGGTCTGTTCATCTACATGGTAAAGGACCGCGATAAAGCGGTGAAAGAGCTCGACTACAAGGCCGCCCTGACGTCAGTTCTTGACACCGTGCGCCACACCGTGCAAGGGCTCAATGAGCTATCAGAACGCGTGCAAAAAACGGCAGGGTCCCTTTCCGCGGAGATGTCCAAGCAGGAAGAAGGCATGGCCGGAGTCTCTGTGGCGCTTGAAACCCTCTCGGACTCGGTGGGTGATATTGTACAGCAGGCCCAGGACCAGGCGAGCGCCGTGGAATCAGGAGACAAGTTGTTCCGATCCCACTCGGAAACGATGACGACTGCGAGCCAGGAAGCCTCCACTGCGGCAGCTCTTGGTCAGAGGTCCGCGGGCATTGCGATTGAAAGCCGCTCCACGATCCGGACAATGAAACAGGACATGTCGAAGCTGGAAGACAGCGCAGAATCGATTTCGGAAATATCCTCTGTGATCGACAGCATTGTGGAACGCATCGATCTTTTGTCTTTGAACGCATCCATTGAAGCGGCGCGCGCAGGTGAACACGGCCGCGGCTTCAGCGTTGTAGCGTCGGAAATTGGAAAGCTCGCCAACCAGTCTAAGGACCAGGTAGCATCCATTTCGGGAGTCGTATCAAATACAGTCGCTCTGATCCAGGAACGTATCCAACAGATGGAGTCCGCCGCGGCCCGCATGGACGACATCGAATCGTCTGTTCTGGAGGCCAAAGACGCCGCGCAGAGGATTCAAGGCCTCCACCAAGCGGAGGCGCACGTTATCGATTCACTGCGTGATACAATGAGAAATGTGGCCGGCAGTTCGGGGCACATCGTCCAGTCTACCGTCGTGCAGCGCGAGCATCTGTCCCGGGTAGCCTCCGAATTGGATCATTTGGCCAGGGTCGTTCAGTCCGTGCGCGCGCTCTCACAGGAGCTGT
>JACPZR010000529.1 GCA_016195395.1 Spirochaetia bacterium | reverse complement strand
GAAGCTTTTCACCCTTCTGCACAGGGTCACCGATGTTCTCCCAGTAGATGGGTTTGCCGGACAACGCCTGAACACGCTTGGCCACTTCAACAATCTGGCGGATCTCATATTTGAGCTCCGAGGCCCCTGTATGTACTATATTGTTTCTCATTCTGAGAGCGTCACGGCTCGCACATCCTGTGCTCCCCCATGCCGCTGACGGGGATGCGGGCTTACGCCCTACGTGGACATCCTGTCCACGGTGTTCCGCTGCGCGGAACACTTGCCTGCGGCGCTTGGGCGGCCGAGGGTGATTCCCTCTGCCAACTGCGTCGCTTACAAACGTAAGCCTGTGCCGATGGAAAGCCTTCCTATATAAATGTTCCCTCGACCGGGATTTACGAGCACCTTCTTTCGGTCAACAGGGTTTGTCGCCCTTGTCTGCGCGGTATGCCCCACCGCCTGTGCCTCCGCCCACACAAAGAGCGACGAGGCTGGTTCTATGCGCACACCCCCCGCCCCAAAGACATTCTCTTCCCAGAGCGTGGCGGCATGATCTTCGCCCAGATAGCCGCGGCCCACTCCCACCCCAAAGCGCGCATAGGGATTCCAGAGCTGCCCGTGTCGGAACTCATACAAGAGACCCGCTTGGACTTCAAGCGCCGTGGCCAACGTGATCCGCGTGTGATTTTCCGCTGTCACTTGGAACGTGCCCGGAGCGGTTACGCCCAGCCTTGCGGGGTCCACGAACGTCGCGGGCAGATCTACGTGCGCCGTAATATCAAGATAGTTCAGAGCGACGGTCCAGGACCAAGCGCCCGACAGCCACCTCTCATAATGAAAACCAAATTCGTTTGAACCCAGCTGGAAGGGCGGGATTTTGTAATACGGCCCCACGCGTTGAATCACGGGGGACACGGTGGGCGCATACAAGTAGCCGTTGTTGATCAACTTCTCAAGGAGCGACAGACCGTCGCTTGCGCCGCCTACGATGCTTCCGCTGGCGGTCATGGCCGGTCCGTAGTGAAAGCCAAGCGCTTGGCGTACGGGAGAAATCGGAGTCTCGGCTGTCTTGTCTTCTGCGCTGACAGCGCGCGCTACACAGACCGCCAAAAGCACGGCAGTTAATAACTGACAGCATCGCATCCGGACCACGCTAGAGAGTGCGCATTTTCTGTCTCGCTGAAATGGCCACAAAAAACGGGGGCCATTAGCCCCCGTGTCAACTTGTCGGCCGCATAACTGCCTTCAAGCAGCTCTGCGTGCGTTATCAATCACAGCTGTACTATCGGCGGGAGGATGAGTCGCTTTACGGGGACAGGCCGATTTTTTTGCGGGAGAAAAACGGAGCGTCAGCTAAGGTTCTGCCACACCCCGTCCGAAAGCACTTCGCACGGCCGGAAGTTGCTTTTATATTTCATGGTTTTGCAGTCTTGAATATAATATCCGGGATAATAATAACGCATCCCCCACGAGCGGGCCAGTTCGATTTCGTAGAGCACGGAGAACGTGCCCGGGCTCATGCGCGCAAAGTCGGGATGGAAATAAAAGTACACGCTCGAGAGAGCGTCGCCCAAGCGGTCAAGAATTCCAATGCCCGCCAACCGGCCTTGATACCTGAGCGAGAGCTCAATGGAATGATTGTCTAAGCAGGTGTTCACAAAGAAGTCCGCGTATTCGGAAGGGCTTGTGGGGTTCTCGTTTTTATGCTGGCTTGCAAGATAGGCGCGGTATACGTCCAGGCGCTCGTCGTCCACACGGGGCTCCTGGATCATCGCCTCAAAGAGACCCTGGTTCTTTTTCCAGACACGACCCTGACTCTGTGAGCGCTGGAACGACTCGATCGGCACGCGCAGCACTTTGCATTCCGCGCAGGCTGTGCAGTCCGGCCGGTACAAGTATTTTCCGTGGCGGCGGTAACCCTGATCCAGGAGGAGTCGGTACAGAAGCCCGGTCCCTCCCCCGTCTAAAAACAGGAGCGACGAAAAACGGTCCGGCAGATAGGGGCAGTTGTTGTGCAGATGCCCCAGATACATCTGCTCTTCTATCGTGTCCAAAGAAAGCTGCACGTCAAAACCCACTTTACCCTG
>JACPZR010000528.1 GCA_016195395.1 Spirochaetia bacterium | reverse complement strand
TGATGCCGCCGACGGTTGCGCTCTGGAGCATAGACATCGGGGCCGCGCCAAAGTTGGCCGAGGACCTCCGCGCGATAGATGGGGTGGGCGTGGTCAGCACGTTGCGGTTTGCGGCCACCCAAGTCAACGATGTCGCCGTCGGCGTGTTGGGGATTGAACCGGTGGCGTACCAGGCGACCAGCGGCCTCCGGTTTTTAGAAGGCGACCAAACCAGCGCCATGGCCGCCTTGAACAGTGGCCGCAATATCATCATCAACGGGCTCTTGAAATCTAGCGCGAAACTCAACCTCGGCGATGAAATTACCTTGCTCACGCCGACGGGGGAAGTATCCTACAAGATTGTCGCCGTCGCCTCGGATTATTTGAATGCGAAGACGACGACGGCGTACATTTCGCAGGCCAACATCGCCGCCGACTTCGGGCGCACCGAAGATGTGATGTTCAACATCAATCGCGCCTCGGGCGCTGACCCGGCCAAAGTCGAAGCGGCGCTCAAGGACGCCATCAAGCCCTACCCGCAGTTTAAGTTGGCGGTAGGGCAAGAGGTCGTTGACCAAAACATTCAAATCTTCAATGCGGTGTTTTTAGGAATGTATGTGATGACACTCTTCCTCGCCATCCCGTCGCTGATTGCGATGGTGAACACGCTGGCGATTGGAGTCATTGAACGCACCCGCGAAATCGGGACGTTGCGCGCCGTCGGCGCAACGCGCAATCAAATCCGTACGATTGTTGTGGCAGAAGCGCTTATTCTCGCCGCGATTGGCACGGCCTTCGGTTTGCTCGCAGGCTTGTATCTCGGCTATATGTCCGTGCAAGCCTTTGGCGCGCTTGGCTTCCCGATGGAGTACAGCTTCGCCCCTAACGGGTTAATATTCGCCACCGCCGCTGTTTAGCCCGCTTTGGGTTTTCCAGAGGCGACGGCCCTTTTGAAAATTCGTAGACCGGGATGTCGATTCCGACGACTCTCCGGCGTCGGTATGGCAAAGGGACAGAAAAACTGCCCGACATTCAAAAGGAGATCAAGCCATGCAATACCTGATTCTTATCTACAGCGACGAGAAGGCCGACGCCAGCGCGACGAAGGAAGAAATGGATGCCTGGATGGGTGAATACTGGGCTTATACTGAGGCCATACAAAAGTCCGGCGCGTACAAGGGCGGCGAGGCCCTGCAACCCACCGCTACCGCCACCACCGTTCGGGTGAAAGACGGCAAGAAGGTCACCACTCACGGCCCGTTCGCCGAAACCAAAGAGCAACTTGGCGGCTACTACCTGATTGATTGCAAGAACCTCGACGAGGCCATTGAC
>JACPZR010000060.1 GCA_016195395.1 Spirochaetia bacterium | reverse complement strand
GCCCCCTCGAAGATCCTTCAAAGCTTCTACTACAACTTCAACGGTTAAGCCCAACGCCGACAGCTGCCCCACCAACCGGTTCTGCTTGTCTCCAAGATATGCAAGAAGGACGTGCTCGCCGGAGAGATACTGGTCCCCGCGCTTCTTTGCCTCAGCCTGTGCCTTGGTGAGCACCTGCGCGAACGCCGCAGAGGGACGGACGTCTTGCTGGCCTTCCACACGCGGAAGTGAGTCCAGGTATTTCTCTATTATAGAGGATACAGACGCCACAGGGACCCCAATGCGACTCAGTATCATTTGGGCCATGCCGCTGTCCTGCCGCACCAGCTCCATCAGCAGGTGTTCGGGGGCCGCCTCTGGATTACCACGCTTGGCCGCCTCATCCTGGGCTGCATTCACCGCTTCCGCCGTCTTCACTGTGATCTTATCTAGTCTCACGTTCGCTCCTGGTCAGGGGTCTCGTCCTCTTTCCCTAGTTGCTGTCTATCTGCAAGATCAATTCCCAGGCGCGAGCGGCCCGCGCAGGCTGGCGGACAAGAATTATTCACGACGGTCTGAAGAATTGTCAGTCGGTCTGCAAAACTGTCACATAAATTGATTGATCATTGACATAGATGTGCCGCAGAAAAAGTTGTGCCCGCCGTGCGCAGTGGGAACGCCGCGCAGGCCGCGGAAGTATTGAATGGATGCACTCAAACGAATCCTGAAAAAGCACGGAATCAAACTCACAGTCATCTTTGTAGTCTTTGGGGGAGCCGCCTATCTCTTTGCCGGCGCTCCAAAGTACAAAGGATATGCTCCTGACCAGCCCATACCTTTCAGCCACAAGATTCATGCGGGTGAAGTGGGAGTCGACTGCCGCTTCTGTCACGTGAATACGGAAAGATCTGCGCAGGCGTCAATTCCTGACACAGCCACCTGCATGAAGTGTCACGAAGTGATTGCTTCAGACAGCCCGAACATTCAGTATCTGCGGACATCGTACAAAGCAGGAATGCCCATCCGCTGGCTGAAAGTGCACGACCTTCCGGACCACGCGAAATTCAGCCATAAACCACACATCTCCCGCGGGTTCCAGTGCGCGGATTGCCACGGAGCCGTGGACAAGATGGACAAAGTAGAAGTCGCCTCTGACTTCAACATGGGCTGGTGCATCAAGTGTCACCGTGACAATGCCGCCAAATTCCCTGACATCCAGGATACCAAACCCGGTCACAACCGGAGCGTACATTTGACCGAATGCGGAACGTGCCATTACTAATACGTTATTCACCAGTCGCACAGAGACTCAACTATGAAGGACACCATGAATAAGCGCGAATCGAATCAAGAGCAGCCCAAGCGCTACTGGCAGACACTCGAAGAGCGGACCGCTCCCTCACAACTGCCCTCTTGGATCACCCCTGAATTCGAAAAATCCCGAAATGAAATGCAGGATGAATCGGACAGCGAGACAAAATCCGGCGTTTCACGTAAAGACTTCCTGAAGTTCATGGGCGCGGGCGCCGTTCTCGTGGGGGCGGCCTGCCGTCGTCCGTCGGAGCAGATTGTCCCGGCCGTCATCCAGCCGCCGGAAGAAATTGTCGGTGAGTCATCCTACTACTCCACAACTGCGCCAGACGGCACGGGCCTGATCGTCCGCACCCGTGAAGGACGCCCTGTCAAGATTGCCGGGAACCCCGAGCACCCGCTGACACGGGGCGGTGTTTCCGCATACCACGTGGCAAGCATCATGGACCTCTACGATCCGGACCGCCTTCGCAAAGGAGTGCGTCTGAAATCAGGTGTTAAGAAGAACGCTACGGATGAAGAGATTGCTGGAGACATCAAAACGGCACTGGCCAAGGGAAATTATGTCCTCTTGACGAGCCCCGTCAACAGCCCCTCCACGCGTGCCCTCATCCAAGATTTCCTGAAGGCCGTTCCCGGCGGACGCCTACTTGAACTGAATCAGGACCCCACCCTGCGCCAAATTGCAGACGGCCAGAAAGCCGGCTTTGGCCAGGCATTGATCCCCTCATATCGCTTTGACCGCGCGGATTATGTCCTCTCCATTGATGCTGACTTCCTCGGCAGCATGCCGGGCGCGCCCGGAACAGCGGCGCGATTCGGCCAGAAGCGGGAATTACGCCACGGCGCCAAACAGATGAGCCGACTGGTGGTATTCGAATCCATGTTCTCGAACACGGGCGCCAATGCGGACAACCGCTACGCCATTCGCCCGGGCGACCAGGCTGCAGTAGCCCTGTCTCTTGCAGCTGAGCTGATTCTCAAGCAAGGCGGTGGCGGTTTTGGCGGGAACGGCTCCGTCCGCCGCGCCCTTGAACCCTACCAAGCTGACCGCCTTGTGCAGACGCTCAAGCATACGGACGGCCTCTTCAAAGCCGGAACGTACGAACCAATCATCGCAAAGATCGCAGCGGAACTGTGGGAAAACCGCGGCCGCAGCCTCGTCATTGCCGGCTCCCCGCTCGCTGGTCCTGACGCTCTGCCCTTGATGGCAGCCGTCAACCTCTTGAACGCAGCACTCGATAACGACGGGAAGACCGTTGACTACGTAAATAACGTCCAACTGTCAGCCGGATCGAGCGACGAGGAACTTGCCACACTCGTGCGGGACATGGCCGCGGGCCGCGTCAACACGATCATCTTCGCCGGCGCAAACCCGGTGTTTCACCTCCCGCCGTCGAGCGGATTTGCTGCCGCACTCAAAAAGGTCCCCGCTGCGATGAAACCACAGCTCTCGCACAGGGCGTGCTCCCGGCCAGCCACTACCTGGAATCCTGGGGTGATGCAGAGCCCGTGCCCGGTTTCTACGCCGTACGCCAGCCGGTCGTCCGTCCTCTGTTTGCAACCGAATCGCTCGAAGACCGGCTGATCCAGCTTGCTGGGGGCACGCTCGCCGGCTCCAAAACCTTCCATGAGTACCTCAAAGAACGTTGGAAAACGATTCAAGGCCGCGGTGGCGCCGGTGGCGACTTCCGTGGGTTCTGGCAGTCGGTTCTCCAGGCCGGATACTTTGCGCCTGGACTTGGAACTTGGAATGCAACCCGCGGTGGCCGAAACTTCAATACCAGCGCCCTCGACGTTGTGCAAGGGCCTGAATCACTGGGCGGCGGCAAATCCTTCGAAACCGACCTCAAACTCGGCCTTTACTACAAGCCGGCCATGCTTGATGGCACAGGCGCCAATAACGCTTACCGTCAGGAACTCCCGGACTCTGTCAGCAAGAACGTTTGGACCAACTATGCAGCGATGCTCCCGGCCACCGGCCGTAAGCTGAAGCTCAAACAGGGTTCCGTCGTTGAAGTCAAAACCGCAGGCGGTTCCGTCAAGGTGCCTGTTCACCTGCAGGTAGGTCTCCATCCGGGCGCTGTGCTCGTCGCCCTTGGTTACGGTCGGACAGCGGCGGGCACCGTCGGGAATGATCATGGAGCCAATGCGGTCGCACTGGCAGTGGCGGACAAGAACCGCATAACGTTCTCCGGTGTAACCGCGGCCGTTGAATCTACGGGCGACCGGGACAAGATCCCCACAATGCAGCAGGTGTATCGCAGCGGATTCAACAGCGAAGACCGTGCGTTCTTTGCTCCTGACAAGCTCCCACTTGCGCCGTTTGATGCATCGGGCACCAAAGTGTTCGGCCACGACAGACCGATCGTTCTCGAGTCTACGCTTGCCGAATACGTAAAGAATCCCGGCGCAACGTCCAT
Source organism: Spirochaetia bacterium (assembly GCA_016195395.1). Next base: position 1,693 of record JACPZR010000060.1, on the reverse strand, counting down.
AGAGAAAAGCAAGTTCCCATCGAAAGAGAAAGCGGGTTTGATCCCCACATGGGTGGATGAAAAAGACATCCGCTGGCACATGGTGGTTGACCTGAATGCATGCGTGGGTTGCGGCTCATGCGTCACCAGCTGCGACCTTGAAAACAACGTTCCCATGGTAGGACCGGAGCAGGTTACGCGCAGCCGCGAAATGCACTGGATTCGCATCGACCGCTACTTCAGCGGGACAGAAGAGAATCCGGATGTGGCATTCCAGCCCATGCTCTGCCAGCAGTGCGAAAACGCGCCCTGCGAGAACGTGTGCCCCGTAGCGGCCACCACGCACAGCCATGAAGGCCTGAACGTGATGACCTACAACCGTTGCATCGGAACGCGCTATTGCGCCAACAACTGCCCGTTCAAAGTGCGCCGTTTCAACTACTTCGAATATTGGAACTGGTGGGACGGCTTGGACCGCAAACTTAAAAGCCCCATGCAGCTGGGTCTCAACCCGGACGTGGCTGTGCGCGTGCGTGGTGTTATGGAAAAATGCACCTTCTGCATCCATCGCATCACAGCGGCCCGGCATGAAATGCGGGTGCGCGGGGATAAGCGGATTCAGGACGGCACGGTCAAAACAGCCTGCCAAGAAGTCTGCCCCACGAACGCCATTACCTTTGGTGACATCCATGACAAAACGAGCGATGTCTCCCGCCTCGCCGCAGATGCGCGCGGTTACAAGGTTCTTGATTTCCTGGGAGTCGGACCCTCGATTACGTATCTCGCGAAGATTCGTAACAGATCGTAGACGGTGGTATAGATATGGCAACGGTTACAACAGAATTAGAACAACTGAATCCAACCCTCGTTACGGGCGGGAAGGTCTATAAGAACGTCAACGATGACGTCGCCAAGCCGCTTGAGTCGTTCCCTACCAAACTGTGGTGGGGCGGCTTTGGCCTTGCGCTCGTCGTTTTCACCATGTATCTGATTGAACTCGGCCGCTTGGTGGGCACGGGGATCGGGATCATGGCCAACAACGTGCCGATTTCATGGGGCACGCTGATCATCAACTTCGTTTTCTGGATCGGTATCGGCCACGCCGGTACGCTCATTTCCGCGATCTTGTACGTGTTCCGCCAGCAATTGAGAACGGGTATCAACCGGTCCGCGGAAGCCATGACGATCTTCGCGGTTCTCTGTGCTGCTGTGTATCCAACGCTCCACGTGGGACGCGTATGGGTAATCTTCTGGGCCCTTCCCTATCCCAACGAACGCGGGGTCCTCTGGCCCAACTTCCGTTCTCCCTTGGTCTGGGACGAATTCGCAATCTCCACCTACTTCACGATCTCTTTGGTATTCTGGTACATCGGTCTGATTCCCGACTTTGCCTCTGTCCGGGACCGCATAACGGAATCGGATACCGTTCAGAAAATACGTAAAGCAGTGTACCGCACCCTGTCATTCGGCTGGGTCGGAAGCGCCAGGGCGTGGGCTCACTATGAAGCCGCTGCGATGATTCTCGCGGGCTTGTCTATGCCGCTCGTATTCTCGGTTCACTCCATCGTTTCGTTCGACTTTGCAACGTCCGTTATTCCCGGCTGGCACACGACGATCTTCCCGCCGTACTTTGTTGCGGGCGCCGTTTTCTCGGGGTTCGGAATGGTTCTGACGCTCCTCATTGTGATGCGCGAAGTCTTCAATTTGAAAGACT
>JACPZR010000527.1 GCA_016195395.1 Spirochaetia bacterium | reverse complement strand
TACCGCACGCTCGACAGCACCCAGCGACTACTCGCTGCAGTCTCTGCCGAAGAGGCAACTGAAGTCGAGCGACAAAAGCAAGAACTGCTCCGCGTACGCTTTGAAGAACAGGTCAAAGTCCGCGAAACCGGCGCCGGTGAAGGCGGCTATATGGACACCGACTATGTGCGGGCGCTTGAATACGGAATGGCGCCTACCGGCGGCATGGGAATCGGTGTGGACCGCCTTGTGATGCTCCTGACGAACAGCCATACGATCCGCGATACGATCCTCTTCCCCTTGATGCGACCCGAACACCTGTGATCAGGTGAGCCGCGCGGAACCATGCGGATGTTGACCGGGCCGCTTTCACGGACCGGTCAACGATCACAGATCAGCTGCAGCCGGTAGTGGAGCCGCAGGAGTTGCACTTCAGGCAGCTTCCGTTTCTTACCAACGTGAACTGGCCGCACTCGGGGCAAGGATCGCCTTCGTAACCCTGGAGACGAGCGGTCTCACGGTTGGTTGCGGGAAGTGTCTTGCCCTGCAAGCCTTTGGCCACAATGCGAACGCCTGAACTCTGTGCGGCTGCCGCAGTCTGGCGCGGCTCCGGCGCGTTCTCTTTCTGATCCACCAGGAACTCTCTGGTGCGGATGGACTGAAGGAGATCATTGGTTGTATCCGCTACACCTTTTGCCTCCGGTGCGGCGGGGGCTTCTGCAAGCACATCACTGACATCGTCCCCTGCATGCGCAATAGCATCCGCGCGGAGATCTTCCGGCTGCACCTGGGCCAAGTCATTTCTTCCCAGATACGTGATGGCAAGCTCACGGAAAACGTAATCGATGATCGACGTGGACATCTTGATCTTGTTGTTTCCAACCACCATACCGTTGGGCTCAAAGCGCGTGAAGACAAAGGCTTCCACGTATTCTTCGAGCGGCACGCCGTATTGGAGGCCCAGTGACACAGCGATGGCAAACGAGTTCATCAGAGAGCGGAACGCCGCGCCTTCTTTATGCATGTCGAGGAAGATCTCACCCAGTCGGCCGTCAGCGTACTCGCCGGTGCGGACATAGACTTTGTGACCGCCCACGGTGGCCTTCTGTGTATAGCCAGCTCGTCTGTCCGGAAGACGCAGACGCTGCGCCAGGTAGCGGTATACGATTTTCTCTGCGGCCTTGAGCGCGGCGGCCTCCGGCGCTTTCACCGGAGCTTCTGCTTCATCGATCACATCGCTCTGTGCGGAGAGAGGCTGAGAGAGTTTGGAGCCGTCGCGGTACAGGGCAATAGCTTTTGTCATCAGGTCATACGACAAGCGGTAGGCGTCTTTCACGTCCGCAACCGTGGCTTCTTTGTCCAAGTTGATGGTCTTTGAGATGGCGCCGGAAATGAACGGCTGCGCGGCGGCCATCATGCGGATATGCGCCTGGTAGCTGAGACTGCGTGTCCCATACTTGCCGCAACGTGTGGCGCAGTCGAATACGGGGTAATGTTCCAGCTTCAGGTGCGGCGCCTTTTCGAGAGTCATGGTGCCGCAGACGAAGTCGTTGGCCGCGTTGATCTGCGCCTTGGTGAAGCCCAGTTTTTCCAGGAGATTGAAATCGAAATTGTTGATCTCATCCCCAAGACCCAGGGTCCCGCGAAGGAAGCCCTCTCCCAGTACAAATCGGTTGAACACAAATGTCAGGTCAAAGGCGCCCGACAAAGCGTTCTCAATGCTCTCGAGCGCGTCATCTGTGAAGCCTTTGGCCTTCAGGGAGTCGTGGTTGATTTCCGGCGCGCCCCGCAGGGTGCCGCGGCCCATGCAGTAGTTGATGATTTCTTCAATCTGCCCGGGTTCATAGCCAAGGTTTGCGAGTGCGGGCGGGACAGACTGGTTGATAATGCGGAAGTATCCGCCACCGGCCAGTTTCTTAAACTTCACAAGCGCAAAGTCCGGTTCGATGCCCGTTGTGTCGCAGTCCATCACAAGACCGATGGTGCCTGTGGGCGCAATTACAGTGACCTGAGCGTTCCGATACCCGAAGGTTTCTCCCAGCTTCAGTGCACGGTCTGATTCTTCCCGCGCGGCCTTGAGGAGGTAGTCGGGGCAGTGTTCCGGGTTGATGGGAACCGGTTTCACTGTCAGGCCTTCATAGTCGGCGGCGGGAACGTTATACGCGGCCCGGCGGTGGTTACGGATAACGCGCAGCATTGCGTCGCGGTTCTTCTCAAAGCCCGCAAATGGCTTCATGGTTTCAGACATTTCGGCGCTTGTGGCATACGCATTCATATGCATGATCGCCGTTACTGCGGCGCAGATGGCGCGGCCGCGGTCAGAGTCGTACGGGATGCCCATGACCATCAAGAGCGAGCCGAGGTTTGCGTAGCCAAGGCCAAGTGTGCGATACTTATAAGAGAGTTCCGCAATCTCGCGGGATGGATACTGCGCCATAGCCACAGAAATCTCAAGCACGACAGTCCAGAGGCGGCAGGTGTGGCGGAATGCAAGGTCATCGAACTCGCTTCCCTGCGGATTGAGGAATTTCACCAGGTTCACGGAAGCAAGATTGCAGGCCGTGTCATCGAGGAACATGTATTCAGAGCAGGGGTTGGATGCGTTGATCCGGCCGCCGTCCGGGCAGGTGTGCCATTCGTTGATGATGGAATCGAACTGGAGTCCGGGATCCGCGCAGGACCACGCGGCGTAGGCGATGTCATTCCAGAGCTGGCGGGCCGGGATGGTCTTTTTGGGTTTGGGATCGCGGCCCTGGCGCTTGGCTCTGTCCAGTTCTGTGCGCCAGTAGAGGTGCCACGGCTGGTCTTTCTCGGCGGCTTCCATGAAGGCGTTGGTTACGCGGACGGAGTTGTTGGAGTTCTGACCGGATACCGTATTGTATGCGCGGGACTGCCAGTCTGTGGTCATCTCTTCAAAGAGGATACT
>JACPZR010000483.1 GCA_016195395.1 Spirochaetia bacterium | reverse complement strand
GGGTCGGCGCCCATCCTGGCCCCGCCCTGCGGGTGCGCGCTGGACAACGGCTGGCGGTTGAGGGCAAAATGCCGCTCATGCACATACTCACCCAGCCTCTCCGCGTCCGCCGGGACCAGAAGCGGCTTGGAACTGCCCGGAAGGGCCACGCGCTCACACCCGGCAGCAAAGAACACCTGAGCGGCGCGGCGCAGGGCCAGCGCCATGGCAGACCTCACTTCCGGAGCTACAGTGTAATGGAGCACCGTTTCTCCCTTCTTATCAACGGCCACACGATTCTCGTGATGCGGCTCGTCATGAATCAAAATCAGAAGCGACATCATCTTGCGGTAGTCGTCCATGAAGCTCTGTAGTTCCGCGCCTAACAGCGGCTGATTCTTCGCGGTGATCCCCGGATAATAGAACGACGTCTCCAGATAGTATCCCTCCAAATCGGAATATTCGTCCACGTACCACAGTTTGGGAAAGCCCCGGTAGTTCTTGATGCGTTTCGTGTAGACTCCATTAACGTTATACGCAGGATGAAGTGTAACGTAGCGCCCAAGAATGGGATTAGAGAAACCCAGATCCTTTTCAGATCTCAGGAGAATGGCGGGAGTGTGCAGGGCCCCGCCGGCCAGGACAATCACGTCGGCTTCAATCCTATGCGGGCCCTCTGACGCAGTATTGGGCCTTGTTCCCGCGGGCGCCGGACGGACGGTGAGAAACACTTCCTTCTTTCCAATCTTGTCCACCCAGGCATTATAAACGATGTCGATCCCGCGCTCTACGGCTTCCGGAACCTGCACTTCCAGCGTGCCGAGCTTTGCCCCGGCCGTGCAGCCCAGATTGCAGAATCCCTGCCCTTTACAGCCGCGCGTATTGATCCGCAGTTTTTTCACGGGAATCTTCAGCTTTTCGCATCCTTCGCGGAAAAGCCGGTTATTGTCGTTTTCTTCCGATGCGGAGAGTTCATGAACGTTGATTTTGGTTTCAATCTCGTCCAAGGTGTGCCGGGCAAACTCGTCGGTAAGAAACTGCAGACCAAATTCAGTGCGCCACCGTTCCAGGACACTTGCGGGCGGCCGGAAAGAGACGCCTGTGTAGACCGACGTGCTTCCACCCACAGCGCTCGCCGCGGCCACACTGATCTGCATGTCTTTTGAAAAAATGGCGCCGCGGCGGAAGTAGATGCCGGACATTTCGAGCTCGCGCTGCGTGAACGCTTCTTTGGGCCAGTACGGACCGCCCTCCACCAGAAGCACAGACAAACCTTTCTGGGTGTAGCGGCTCAGAATCTCGGCCGCGGTTCCTCCGCCCGCCCCCGATCCAACGATCACAACATTATAGTGCGACTTCAACGGGAACCTCCCGCGCCGCCCACCAGCGGACCCTCATACTCAAGTCTCTTCCAAGAATGCGCGGTGGCGTAGTAGGATAGAAGGACCAGAGAACGGACCCCGGCAAGCGCGGATTGGAAGAGCTTGATCCTGTGCCGTGAAAACCCAACGACGAGTTTCTCTTTCTGCGCCGGGTTCAGTGACTTCAAGGGACGCAGATAGCGGACTATAGAGGCCAGATTCAGAACAGACAAGAACGTCCGGATTTTTCCCTGCGAGGCCGGATCCACGCCTTCAAACAATTCCGCAAACTTGACCTGAAACTCCGCCCGCGCCGCCAAGTCGGCCGCAAGGTCAGGAATGACAACCTCTGCCACAGGCAGGATTTGCTCTGCGATCATGTTGAAGCTCCAGTTTAAGAAGGATGCGTCAGCTTGCTCCGGCGGCGTCCGTAGGCGAAATAAAGCCCCAGTCCCAGCGCCATCCAGATGATCAGCCGCAGCCAGGTATCAACGGGAAGAGCGGCCATCTGGAGAATAGAAAAAGCAGCTCCAAGAATCGGGACCAGAGGCACCCACGGGGTCTTAAAGGCGCGCGGGTATTCGGGATGCTTTACACGCAGAATCCAGACGCCCAACGATACGATGGCAAATGCAAGCAGTGTCCCAATCGACACCAGCTCGCCGATGATGTCAATCGGCACCAGTCCCGCGATCAGCATGGCCGCAATGCCGGTGACGATGCTTGCAATATACGGGGTTTTAAACTTGGGGTGAACAGCTGCAAATGCCCGGGGGAGGAGGCCGTCACGCGCCATCGAGAAGAAAATGCGCGGCTGGCCGAGCAGGAGCACGAGGATCACGGACGAAAGACCGGCGACAGCGGCAAGCTTGATGATCTTCCGGAACCAAATCAAGGAAGGGCCCATTGCATTTACGCCTACGGCAATCGGGTCCGCCACGTTGAGAAGCTTGTAGCTCACAATGCCTGTAAGAACCAGTGAGACCAATATGTACAGCGCCATGCAGATCGCAAGCGAGCCGAGAATTCCAATGGGCATGTCACGCTGGGGATTCTTGGCCTCCTGTGCCGCAGTGGACACAGCGTCAAAACCTATGTAGGCAAAAAAGATAACGCCCGCTCCACGGAGCACTCCGCTCCAACCGAACTCGCCGAAGTTCCCGGTGTTTTCAGGCACAAACGGCACCCAGTTGTCAGAATTGATGTAGAATGCTCCAAAGCTGATGAACGCAACAATCACCGCAAGCTTGAGAATCACCATAACGTTATTGAAGCTGGCAGTCTCTCGGATTCCGATGATCAGAAGTATGGTAACAGCAAAGACAACGAACACAGCAGGAAGATTCACCCAGGATCCCGTGGCCACCCAGCCGGTAACGCCCGCTGCCGCAGGAGAAACCGATGCGCTGCACCCGGCCACGGCCCGTGCCGCGTAAACGAAGGGCGCCTGTGTGAGCTCGCAGGGAAGCGTTATCCCAAAATCGTGCAGAAGACTGATAACGTAGCCGGACCAGCCCACAGCAACAGCAGAAGAGGCAAACAAATACTCAAGCACCAAATCCCAGCCGATGATCCATGCCAGAAGTTCACCCATCGTGGCGTAGGCGTAGGTGTAGGCGCTGCCGGAAACCGGGATCATGGAAGCGAGTTCTGCATAGCACAACCCAGCAAAGGCACACGCAGCCCCGGACAAGATGAAAGACAGGACAATGGCCGGTCCCGAATTCTGGGCTGCCACCTTGCCCGTCAGAACAAAAATCCCCGCGCCGATGATCGC
>JACPZR010000482.1 GCA_016195395.1 Spirochaetia bacterium | reverse complement strand
CCGCGTTAAGAATGCGAGAAAGGCTGTGCGGTGCGACATGTGCGGGGAGAGCAGAAGGTCGAACTGTTTGGCGCGCAGTTCGCGTCCCAGGCGGAGCATTCCCCAGAATCCTTTGTGCTTTTTCTTCTTGTCGATGACGACGATTTCGTCAATGTGGGGATCAGGCCGTATGACCACAGAGGCGTCCGGCCGCACGGCCACAGTGATGCGGGCGTTGGGGAGAGATCTCCGGAGCGCGCGGATCATGGGGGTCGTGAGCACAACATCGCCTATGAAGGCGGTCTGAATCAAAAGCACGTTCTCGAACGACATTGCAGGCCAAAAAAGAAAACATACGGGAAGGCGTCCATACGGATACAAGCGTGTGGCGTCGGTTGGAATACTTCCGCGGACCGCGCCGCTTTGGGCCCACGATCCTCGACCGTTACGTATTTGTGGAAATCATGGTTCCGTTCTTCGTGGCGGTTCTCTTCTGGACTACGCTCTTCATGGTGGTGGTTCTCAAGGACATTGTGGGCGAGCTCTTTGGCAAAAGCATTGAGCTCTACAAGATCCTCGGCTACATCGTCTACCTCCTGGGCGAAAAGATCACGCAGACGTTTCCCATCTCCTGTCTCTTCGCGGGGATTCTTGCGGCGGGGAGGCTCTCGGGCGATTCTGAGATCACGGCCATGCGTTCCGCGGGGATCAGTTTTCCGCGCATTTACGGTATCTTCATCAGCTTTGGTTTTTTCGCGACGATGCTTGCGGCCACAATGGATTTCTACTACGGGCCGTTATGCTCACGGGCGCGTGAAGACTTTGAAGACTGGTTGAAAGCGTATCACAGCCTGACGCTCGTAAAGCCGGGCGTGTGGCTGGGGCGCGCCAACATTGACGGGGTTTCTAAGAAGGGCCAGGACATCTATGCGGAAAACCGCGCCGGCAGCCAGCTTCGCGAGGTCCAGATCCGCGAATGGTACAACAACCTGGATGTGAAGAGTTCCGAAACCGTGCGCTTGAAGAATGTTTTGATTCCGATTGGCGACGGCTTTATCACGAGCATCGTGCACGCAGAAAGCGGCGAGCTGTTGAGCCGCAACAGAAGCGACGGCACAGAAGAGAAATTCATCCGTTTCCGTAACGGCTTCACCATTGAAGTCGATGAAAAGCAGGAGCACTATCAGGTAACGTCATTCCCAAAGGGATTCATGGACTATCTGATCCCGCCGCCGGTGAAACCCCTGGGACGCCTCAACGTGAAGCCGGAAAATTACACCTACCCGGAACTTTTTGAATTTCTGGAGCGATTGGACAAGGGCGGAAGCGAAGTCCCTGTTGAAACGTTTTTAGGCGGAGCCGGCGGAGGGGCGGCTGGTGGGATGAGCTCTGTTGCTTTGGGTGGAGGCGGCGGCGGATCCGGTCAGATGATCAAGATTCCGAGCGCCCCGGAGATGAAGAAAACGCTTCAAGATCTGATCATCTGGAGCACAGTGAACGGACCCATGATCGGCAAGCCCGGCGGTCCCACAGAAGAGGATTTCCAGCTCCGTGTCCGCATGATCTTCCAGCTCCAGATGTTTCTCAAAGACGTGGACAAGACACGCAGGAAATTCCAGTTGGAAGTGCAGCGGCGTTTAGCGTCGGCGGCAGCCTGCATGCTCTTCTTCTTTGTTGCGTTTCCGCTGGGCCTTGTGGTGAAACGCTCAGGCAAGGTCATGGGCTTTGGTCTTGCGCTGATCGTGTGCGCGTCTTATTACGTAATTCTTCTGGTCAGCCAGTCGCAGGCTATGTCCGGGAGCATGAAGCCTTGGGCGGGCGCGTGGCTGCCGGATATCATTGTGGCGGGATTCGGCCTCTACGTGATGTCCACGCGGACAGAGGGGTTTGCTCCGTTTGCATTTATCACAAGGCCCGCCAAACGACTTTATGGGAAGACCCTGGGGCGACTCCTTGACCCCATGTTTGGGCGCATCTACGATCTGCTTCACAGCCCGCGGATCCTTGCTGGGGCGGCCCGGATCGTCGCATTGACCCGTCGCATCAGAAAAAATAATGATTGAACGCCGGGACGCGCGCCGGGAGTACCTTCTCAGATGCACCTCTGTACGATTTGGCACGTTTCCACCGGCCGGACCTTTCCTTTGGACCTGCAGTCTACGGCGTACTTCGACCTGGAAGT
>JACPZR010000501.1 GCA_016195395.1 Spirochaetia bacterium | reverse complement strand
ATGGGAAGGTTGATGGCCAGTTCGTTGAACACGGGCGCGTCAGGAAATGCAAGATGCAGTTCCGAGTGACGGCCGATGGTGGCCTTGGCGCGCGCTGTAAAGCGTGAGCATCGTTCCGCTGCGCGACGGAGTCCCTGTTTTCCCATGGTTGCCAGGTAGACAGACGCCCGGAGGGCCATCAGACCCTGGTTGGTGCATATATTGGACGTTGCTTTTTCGCGGCGGATGTGCTGCTCGCGCGCGGCAAGCGTGATCACAAAACATCGCTTCCCATCCGCGTCCTTGGCCTCGCCGATCAGACGGCCCGGCATGTTCCGCACGTTCTTCATGGAAGTTCCAAGCACGCCGAGCCACGGTCCGCCAAACGACAAGGGAACACCGAAGCTCTGGGCCTCTCCGCAGACGATATCCGCGCCCTGTGATCCCGGCGACTTCACAAGAGCCAGAGACATGGCTTCCGTAAAAAGCGCCACGAGCATGACAGGCCGGTCGCCTATGGCTTTTTTGACCGCCGCGATGTTCTGCAAAATGCCGAATTTGTCAGGGCTCTGGACTACCACACAGGCAACGTTATCCCCGCCGGCAAGGTCTCCCACTGCTTTCGTGTCGATGGAGCCGTCCGCAAGGCAGGGGATGCTCGCGTAGGTGAAAAGGTCCGTATGCGCGTACGTCTCCATTGTTTCACGATACTCGTCGTTTATGTGATCACAGAGGAGAACGTGGGATCGGCCGGTGATGCGCATGGCCATGAAGCAGGCTTCCATCATCGACGTTGATCCGTCGTATACGGATGCGTTGGACACTTCCACGCCCATGAGGTTGGCCATCATGGACTGGAACTCAAACATCGCCTGCAAAGTTCCTTGGCTGATCTCCGGCTGGTACGGTGTGTAAGCCGTCAGGAATTCACCGCGTGAAACAATGGGCGTTATTATAGAAGGAATGTAGTGATTGTGACCTTTGCCTCCCAGGAAGGAGTGCTTGATGGGGGCCGTGGGCGCAGCATCATCAAAGAAGGAACGGATTTCCAGTTCCGACTTGGGCGGGTCCAGTTTTTCCGATGTCTGCACGCGGAGCGCGGCGTGGATGGAGCGGAACAAGTCGTCCACTCCTCCTAGACCCAGGTCTTTGATTTTCCGGGATTTTTCTTCCGGAGAAAGTGGGAGGTACTTCATGGAGCGGACGCCTTTTGCGGTGAGATTAGTGTTCCAGTGATTGTATGTATGCCGTGTAAGCGGCCGCATCCATCAGGTTCTTCAGATCTTCTTTCTTATAATCAGAGAGCTTGATCATCCAGGATGCGTAGGGTTCTTTGTTTACCAGTTCCGGCTTTTTGTTCAGGTCCGCGTTGACTTCCGCGATTTTGCCGGACACGGGCGCGTAGAGGTCTTCCGCAGCTTTCACAGACTCGATGGTTCCGAATGTCTGTCCGGCTGTGGTTTGAAAGCCCGGCTGCTTGAGGTCTACGTAGACGATATCTCCGAGTGAGTGCTGCGCAAAATCGGTAATCCCGATGACAACCATCGAGCCCTCTTCGCGGGCCCATTCATGCTGCTTGGTGAAATACAGACCTTCTGGAACCTGAGACATCGTCAAAATACCCCCGGACCAAGAAAAAACGCGCCGCCGTTGTGGCAAGAAATCATTTAAGCAGAGCTTTGGTCGCTTACGCTGGTTCCTTTTTCCCGACGCCTGCCGTTCCTTTCACGAACGCGCCCTTCTGCACGGCTGCTGGAACTCTCTTGTCCCTGACACCGATCTCAATTCGCTCCGCTCCAGCCGCCGCCGCGGGGAGATACGTTGTGCCGATGCCACGCTTGAGAACAGGCGAATGAGCGCCGGAGAGGACTCTGCCCGATTCCTGTCCGTTTACGAATACGGGATAT
>JACPZR010000500.1 GCA_016195395.1 Spirochaetia bacterium | reverse complement strand
ATGATCCATGCCAACGCTGACGGCGAGTTGCAGCGGCTGGAGCATTTCCGCGAAAACGGTTTCTACGCGGCGGCTGAGGGCGAGGGCTTGCGGCGAATCCGTCTGCGGCAGCAACAAGGCGAATTCATCGCCGCCAATGCGGAACGCGGAGTCCGAAGTGCGGAGGGCTTTTTTCAGCGTAGCCGCGGCGGCGCGCAGAACGTCATCACCACGAGGGTGGCCGTGCTTGTCATTCACTTCCTTGAAGCGATGGAGATCCAGGATGACCAGTCCAAGAGGCTGACCGTAGCGCCGCGCGCGATTTAATTCCTTTTCGAAGGACTCCTCAAAAAGCCTGCGATTGTGCAGACCCGTCAGAGGATCGGTGACGGCATTCAATTGAAGCTTTTTCAGTTCGTCATACTCGATGATGATGGGAACACGAAGCAGGCCCTGCGCGGCAAGAACATCCATCAGCGCGGTTTTTAGCGAAACTGGACGGCCGGCCTGATCGGCGAGCTCGCGCCGCCGAGCGAGCATTTCATCCCAAACATGCACTGCTTGGGCCTCGCGCAGTTCGAGGTGAGCGATGGCGCGGAGATAGCGCTGAAGAAACTGGCTGCGCGCAGGCAGATCAAGGCTCTCGAGCGTATCGGCGAGCAGCTCGAGATAGGAATCCTCAACCGGCAAACGCGGGGGCGCAGGGGCGGCGGGGCTGGGCATATCCCGTAAACACCGTATTTCTGACTATCCCCGCGGGGTATGGGGAATGCAAGCTAAGCTTTCACTATTTAGGGGGAGCAACCAAGAGGCCAATGGTACTGGTCCTAGTCAGTCCACTTGGGAATTCAGCTTCCCAAAACGCGAAGTAATCCTATTACAGAACTAAGATATGGCGTATGGAAAAATGAAAGGAGCACATGAGCTCGTTATCCGATGTAACAAAACTACCCAATAAGTGCAGAATTAGACCTAGGAAATTCAGGAAATTATTCAAGCGGACGGAGGAATTCTAAACCGAAAAGGCGCATATCCCCAACGGAATCATGCCTCCGAACCTTGGCGGTGATCGGGGGAGTCTCGCTAGGGACAAGGCCGGAGGATGCGGGGGCCGGCGCGGGGATGGTCAGATGGACAGTCTGATCTAGCCGAAGAACATGCGCAGAGATGATAAAGGCGCCGGTAGCGCTGATATTGAGCGTCCTGGTGAGTTCGATGAATTCCGCTCCGGAGGCATCAGTACCCCGAATAAAGACAGGCACTTGCAAGCGAATACGTGGCGAACGTCGAGTTGACGGTGTCTCCACGCGGCGATTCTCCTTCAGAAGATGGCTCACAAAGTGGCTCTTAAAGTTGGTACTAAAGCTCTAGTACGAATACAAGCATCTCGAATGCCAGATGAGCCAGGCCAAAGACGGGCTAACCATATTTAAATGAATACATTACGGGGACAGCGGGAGGGAGCAGTTTGTTGGGTCAGGTGGAATGCT
>JACPZR010000499.1 GCA_016195395.1 Spirochaetia bacterium | reverse complement strand
GGTCTTGCACAATGCAGGCGGGTACCGGCGTCACACGACGCCCGAGCAGGCTGCCTTTTTGGCGGGGCTGCGAATCCCGCTTCTTCCAGAATCCGGCACACTCTACGTCACATACCGACGACAACGGTCGCTCTATTTGCCCAAGTTTGGATCGCCTACGTCACTCGTGGATCAGGCGATTGTTTCGATGTTTGGTTCCAGTGCTTTCGCCCACGTCCCGCTGAAGATCGGCGATCGCGTCCTGGGGATCCTGACACTCGATCCCGGTGATACCAAGCTCTCCAAGAACGACATCAAGAAACTCGAGACATTTGTGGACCAGATTGCCGGGGCGGTGCAGAATGCGCGCCTGCTCAAGGCGAGCCAGGAGGCTCAGGCGGAGTCGGAGAAGGCCAGGGCCGAGGCGGACCGCGCGCGCGCGGAGACGGATATCCTTGCCACTCTTGCCCGCCACGCCAGCGAAGCGCGCGGATTGGAAGGGATTGCGCTCGTCATAGACAAAGTCTTTCGCGAACAGTTTTCTGCCTCACAAACCGCGCTCCTCTTGGTCACACCAGATGAGAAGGCGTTGACCCTGACGGCGGCATTCGATAATGGCAACGTTGTCCCGGTGGAGGCAGCCCCCGCGGAGGTTCGCCATATTCCTCTGGCGGGCACGCACGCATCCGTGTTGCGCTCCCTTTCGAGGAATAGACCAACGCACGGAACCACCCGGGCGGCCCGGCGCGCGGGCATGGAGATATCAAGCGCAGACCAGGTTGCGTCCGCTTACTGGAAGTCCGATTGGTACGCGCATTTCCCGGTTCGGGTGGATGGCCGACCTGTGGGCATCTTCGTCGTACAAGGAACCAATGCGAATCCTTTTCCCAAAACGCGGTTCAAGTTCGCAGAACGCATGGTTGAGCAGACAGCGGGGGCGTTACAGAATGCGCGCCTGCTTACGATGAGCCAGACTGCGCGCTTGGAATCGGAAAGCGCCCGGGAGGAGACAACGATTCTTGCGGATCTTGCGCGCAAGGCAAACGAATCCGCCAGTTTGGACCAGCTGATATCTCACGTATACACGGTAGTGAAAGCACGCTATGGTGCAGGCCAGCTTGCGCTGTACGTACTAGACAGAGATGCGAACAGGCTGGTCTTGCGCGGCGGCGTATCCCGCGGTGAAATACAGCGCGTTGCCGACTACTCGGAGACGATCCGTGAGGTACCGCTCATTCAACCAAGCGGCACACTTTTCCATACGTTCAAGAGAGCACGGACCACGTATTTCCCGAAGATTTTGCCCGATCGCCTTTCCGCTGTGGATCGCGCGATCTGGGAGGCGTGGAGGTTTCCGTGGGTCGTTGAGTTCCCTCTCATAATAGAGAATGCGGCCATTGGCATTCTTGTCATCAGCGGCTTGCCCGTGCAAAGCGATGATGCGGAATCATCGGAACGTCATGCACGGTTTAAACGATCGGATTTGGATTTTTGCGAACGGATTGCCGCTCAAGTCGCCGGGGCGGTGCGGGCCACGGAGCTCTTGATTCAGGCGGAAAGCGCGCGCCGCGAGTCAGAAAGGGCGCGCGCCGAGTCTGACCGCATCTTGAATAACGTTTTGCCGGTCCGCGTGGCTGAAGAACTCAAACGGGAAGGCAGGGTTGAACCGCTGTTTTATGACGCGGTCAGCGTCCTCTTCACGGATTTTGTTGGATTCACTCAGGCTACACAGGACATGCGGCCGGACGAATTGATCGACGAACTCGATGGCTGCTTCAGCCAAGTTGATGAAGTGGTGAAGCGGAACAACATGGAGAAACTCAAGACAATTGGAGACGCGTATATGTGCGCCGCTGGTCTACCGGTCCTGAGTCCTACACACGCTTTGGACGCATGTCTGACAGCTTTGGAATTCCGGTCTTTTATGAAACAGGTGGCCGACCTTAAGGGGCAGATGGGCCTCCTGTATTTTCAGCTGCGCATCGGCATTCATTCGGGCCCCGTCACGGCGGGCGTGATCGGGAACAATAAGTTCGCCTATGACATCTGGGGCGACACCGTGAATACGGCCAGTCGCATGGAATCATCGGGAAAACCGGGTGAAGTCAATATATCAGGTGATACGTACCAGCTCGTGAAGGATTTCTTCGACTGCGAATACCGCGGAAGGATCCAAGCCAAGGGAAAAGGCGAGATGGACATGTATTTTCTCAGGAGGATCAAAGAAGACCTCTCGGCTGACACCGAAGGTCTTCTCCCGAATGGAAAATTTGAGTTGATGCGTTTGGACTTGGTTCCTGACCTATGATCCTCACAGCTGGGGCACAAGTCCGGCGCGCATCATTTCAAATCTTGCGTTAGGCAGGAGTCCTTCTTCGTTGGCGGACAGTTCGGGCTTGATCCGCAGAAGAAAGTACATGTCCATCTCACCCTTCCCCTTAGCCACAACTTTGCCCCGGTGCTCGCATTCGAAGAAGTCTTTTACCAACTCGTACGTGTCGCCGGAAATGTTCACCTGACCCGGCTTCCCAGACGACTCCATTCGGCTTGCTGTGTTCACTGTGTCGCCCCAGATATCGTAAGCGAACTTCTTTGTGCCAATGACTCCCGCGGTCACCGGCCCGGAATGGATTCCGATTCGCAGTTGCCAGAACGGATGCCCCAAGCTCTTTTTGATCTCTGCCATCTGATTCATGAACGACCGGAACTCAAGGGCGGTGAG
>JACPZR010000498.1 GCA_016195395.1 Spirochaetia bacterium | reverse complement strand
GGTGCTCGCGCGCGGGCTCATTGGGGACAAGAACGGAGAGCCGGTTGTGGCCTGTCCTATGCACAAGCGAAACTTTTCTCTGAACACGGGTGCCTGTGTGGGCGGCGAGGCGGAATACTGCGTCAGGATATTTGAAGTCCGCGTGGATATGGGAAGTGTATTCATCCTGATCGACGACAGCGGTCCCGTCCGCTGACGCGCAAATCATGGCCTTGTATCCTGACTAGAAATCGCTTGCATGGGGAGATTGCTGTGCTGACACTCTACGAATTGAGCCCTGAGACTTTACAAGATTTAGCGCATATCCGGAAATTGGTACTCCAGGCAGTGGAAGACAATCTGCGCACCGTGACGAACCCCGCGGTGGACATCCTTGGGGCCGCGCGTGAGATCGAACGATTCATCTTTTCAGACGTATCCCAGCGGATCGCGGGCCAGGATGACGCTACGCGCTATGACACGTACTACAGTCTTCTGGGAAAGGGTGTGGCCGTGGCGCAGGGATGGAAGCAGAACTGCGCAGCCGCTGTGAAGGTGGGACAGACCATCGAAAGCCTGCGTGAGTACGTTCAAAAAACCTACGGCCGTTCTACGGGAGGCGGGTGAGCAATTAGTTCACACCGATTCCGCCCTGCCCGCTTTGCAAGATACAAAGCGTTATCTGCAAGGTCCACTACAGTAGCCGGCGAGGCCAGGTTCACAGTCAAAGTAGTGACGGCCCCCACACTGATGGTTACATAGTCTGTAACGGATGACGTATGGAGCATCCTCAGGGACGCCACCGCACTTCTTGCGCGCTCAGCCATTAACGCAGCTTCATGGGCATTGGTTTCCGGCAGGATCACCACAAATTCCTCTCCACCGTACCTTGCCACGAAATCCGGGGCGCGGCGGCCAATGTCGCGGAGCGCATGAGCCACCTGGATCAGGCAGTCATCCCCCCGCAGGTGGCCGTAGGCATCGTTGAATTCTTTGAAGTGATCCACATCGATCATGAAAAGCGAGAGCGGCAGTCCTGAACGTTTGAGTCGGAAGAATTCTTTATGGAGGACTTCATCAAAAGCCCGTCGGTTGGGGAGTCCCGTAAGAGCGTCAGTGGCCGCCTTGTCCTGAGCGTCGTTCCGCTCCAACTCCAACTGCCGGGCCAGTTCCTGGATTTGCTGCTCGGCGCGTTTCCGCTCGGTGATGTCGAGGATGGATCCTTCCAGAATCCCCTGGTCGGCGTAGAGCTTTATGGAGGTCAGGCAGTGCCCAATGTCGCCGTGTCTGGTGACGATCTTGTATTCGTAGTTGCTGACACACCCGTCTTTCCACAAGCGACGGAGCATCTCTGTTCTTTCGGAGAGATCGGCCCAATGAATAGCTCCGGGATGGCCGATCACTTCATCTCTTTCGCGGCCGACGATTTCAAGGAACTTCTGATTCACGTCGAGCATTTCCGAACCGTCAGCACGCGAGCGGAACATGGCAACTTCGGCGCTGTTGAATAGATTTCTGTATTTCTCCTCGTTCTGTATGAGGACCGCTTCTGATTCTTTTCGCTGGGTGATGTCTTCAATCATTGCGAGCAGATGCTCCTGTCCCATGCCGAAAAATAAAGTGAGGTTGACGTCGAGCCAGACGCTCCGGCCGAACGTGGTTTTCATGCGCACCTCTATGTGCTGCTCTTTGCCGGTTGATATGGCCCGATGGGCGGCCGCCAGGAGGCCTGATTCTTTCCACGAAGGGATTTGCTCAAAGTTCTGCGCCAGCAGATCCTGAACGGAGGCCCCGACAATGCGCGCGGTAGCGTCATTTGCAAGAACGCATTGTCCTGTATCCAGCCGATAGGCCACGAATCCCATGAGTGATGTGCCGAGTACCTTTTCCTGAAGTTCCGCGAGCTCCGCTACGCGTTCTTCCAGTCTCCGTCGTTCTGTGATGTCCTGTATAATGGCGCAGTAATGCTCCGCCCATTCGCCCTCCGGCTCAAGTACAAAGACATTGATGTGGACCCAGATCACACGCCCGTCCTTGCGTATATAACGCTTGTCCGTGCTGAATTCGAGAATCTCCTTGCTTGTCAGCTTCTTCATGTTGGCACGATCGGCCTCATTGTGGTCCGGGTGTGTGATGTCTTGGAATCGCCGTTCGCGCAGTTCCGCGGCTGTGTAGCCGGTGATAGCGCATAACTTTTCATTCACCCAGAGGAAGCGGCCGGACATGGGCTCTACGCGGGCTATGCCGACGGTCGCGCGTTCGGACAGGGTTCGGAAGGGTCCATTTTGGCGCTCCGCATCTTCCAGGCCGCCGGCGATCCGTGCGGATATTTCTTGAACGTTCTTACCCATGATCCCACAGCCGTGAACGCAAAATTGAAAGCAATGGTGTCAACCCTAGTGTAGGGTAGCATGGGTGCCTGATCTGTATGTCATTTTTTCTTGATCGGAAAGATATTGTTCCGATTTCAGATCACAGAGTCTGTGATGGACCTATTCTAAATCAGGTGCCACTCTGCCAGCAGGCACATGTTAGCTCAGGTGCACAGAGCCGGCGCTTTACATCTTCCAGGTAATCCGCACGGACAGACCGCCGTTGGCGCTCCGCGGGAAGGATGCCTGCGCGCCCGCAGCTCCGGCCAGATTCCGGATTGCCGTGAGCCCCGTGCCTTTCTTGGGATTCTCGGTGCCCGCGGTCCGTATGAGGCCTTCCCCGTCGTCCGTTATGGAGAGGCGGATCAAATCTTCTGAACGCTCGAGTGTAACGTCCAATTTCCGCGCCTGGCTGTGCTGGATAACGTTGTCCACGGCTTCGGCAATCAGCCAATAGACGTGCCGGAGCGCCGGACCTATCCGGGCGCTGAGTTCTCCCAGTACGTCCTCATTGAAATCCACGTTCGTGTGCATGCCGCGCGCCGTCGCCTTGGCGGCCAGTCGCTCCGTCCATTTTGGGAGTTCATCTGCCAAGCCCTCAAGGCCTGTCTCAAGAGCAACATCGGGGAGCATCTGCGCCACAAGCGGCATCGTTTCGCGTTTCTCTTCTCCGCCCGGACCGGCGCGGAGGGCCTCCGTGACGGATTTCGCAAAGCGCGCTTCCAAGTAGTGTGACACTTCATCCAGGTGGGACCTGCGTGACTGCGCATCCGCGAGCGTTGTGCGGTTGAGCTCAAATTTCAGCGCCACCCCAAGAATCGGCGCAATGTGTTCCACAAGGCGGATCTGCGGGTCTGTGAGCTTCTTTGTGGTGGCGACCGTCAGGAGGCCGAATGCCTTGTCCGCTTCTGCGAGAGGGACAATGAAGTAGTGGGCCGGTTCTGTCTTGTCTTTGCTGTTGATGGCGGCCCGGATTTCCTCCGGCATGTCCGCATCTTCCTGATCTTCAAAGGTGCGGCCCTTGCGTGACGCCAAGGGTTCTCCAAACACGGTGCGTCGCAGGGGCACGGTGCGGCCCCGGATGTCCGGAATCGCGCCGCCCCAGTAAGCTTCTTCAACACGCACAGTGGACTCCGTGGGACAGCTGTACATGAAGAGGCGTTCGATGGCAACGCGCTCCTTCAACTGCTCGGTCATGAAAATGAGTTTGTTCTCCAAATCCGGGATGCGCGCCAACGTTCCGGTGATCTCCGCAAGCACGCGTCCTTCATCACGTGAGCCACGCTCGCGCGCCTGGGCAGTAGACAACTCTTCCGAAAGACGCCGTTCCGACTTTCGGAGCGCCTCCAACTGGTCCGTTAGGGATTCGATCGTGCGCTTGAGCGCGTCGGATTCTTTCTTCTGGTTTGAAAGAGCCTCGCGAAGGCCAGTGATATCGTTCTTCAGACCGTGCTTTTCTTCTTCCAGCCCGGCAATGGCCTGTTCCAAGCGGAGGGCGCGTTCGCGCTGCATCCCAATTTCCTGGCGCAGGCGCGCCTCTGTCTGCCGCATTTCTTCCAGGTCCGACTGCGCTTTCTTGAGCTCCTGCTTGAGCCGCTCGTCGGCAGCTTCCATTTCCCGGATGATTTCATCGCGGGCGTCAATTTCGCCTCTGAGTTCCCGCTGTTTTTCGTACGACAACTTGAGTTGGTTCTCTGTCTCCTCTTTCTGGGACTTCACAGCGGATATTTCTGTCCGGAGGCCGGCGCCGATTCTTTCGAGTTCCGCGGTCTGCGCCTTGGAATCTGCGAGGGTCTGCCGCGTCTCCGCAAGTTCCGCCTCAACGCGTCCAATGGCCTCTTTGAACTGAGCGGACATCTGCTCACGCTCTGCCTGAGCGCGCGCTTCAAATGTTGCAAGTTCGCCCGCTGTCTTCTCGCGCGAGGCAATGGCGGCGGACTTCTCCGACTCCAAGCGCACAACGTTCGATTTTTCTTCTGAGACGCTGCGGGAAAGGTCTTCTATTTCGCCTTTCAATGCTTTCTCACGGGCTTCCGCTGCTGCGAGTTCTTTCTGGAGATCAAGAGAACGGTTTTCAAGGTCGCGCTTCTGCCTCTGGCTTTCATCAGAGAGAGTTTTCAGCTGCGCTTCCAAGGTGCGCTTGGTTTCCGCATTCTCGCGCCGCTCGCGTTCCAAAGCGGACTCTGCCGTGGAGGCTTTTTCTATGGCCTCGTAGGATTCCTGCAAGTAACGCGTTTCACGCTGTTCCAGTTCCTGGATGCGCTTCTCAAGTGCCGCCGTATGAGCGGTGGCGGCCGCGGATTCTTTTTCAAAGTCTGTGCGAGCGGAGGCAATGGCACGGTCTTTGCTTTCGATCTGATTCTTGAGCGTTGCGATCTGCTTTTGCAGATCGTCGGCCGCTTTGGCAGCCTGGGCCTGAGCCTGTTTCAGGCTCTCTTCGCCTGCGGTGACTTTTGCCCGTTCGCGTTCCAACGTTTGGCGCACATCAGCAAGCTGGGACTCCATGGGGCCCAGGTTTTCTGAAAGTTCCTGTACGCGTTTCTGTGCGGCAGCGAGTTTCGATTCAAGGTCGCCCCGCGTGCGGTTGAGATCAGACTGGGCCGATTCGCGCGCCTTGGCCGCCCCCGCTTTCTCTGCTTCAAGGGCCGAATTTGCTTTGGCGAGCCTCTCCGCCAGGTCCGAATTTTCTTTCTCGAGTGTCCGGAGGCGCGATTCGCCTTCTCCGGCCTTGGCCGATGTGCTTTCCAGAGAACGCTTGACCGCCTGAGATTCAGCGGTGAGTTTTTCGAGTTCAGCCTGCAGGCGGTTTTTTTCGCGCTGTGCTTCTTCGCTTTCCTTTGTACGCTGCGCCTGCCATTGCGCCTTTTCTGCTGTCCACGCCTTCTCTTTCTTTTCTATGTCAGATTCGGACATAGCCAGAAGCTGGT
>JACPZR010000497.1 GCA_016195395.1 Spirochaetia bacterium | reverse complement strand
ATTTCCGAAACACGTCGCGGCTCCCCAGGATACGCAACAAAACATTCTACCTGGCTCGACATTCTTCTCGTTTATCCGCGACCTTTCCGGGACAGACCCAAGCGCGGCCGCTGAGTGGCAAAGCCTTTTGCAGCTTTTCTTCGAATTTTCGCGCCCATGGCAACCGTAACGCGTGCGGCGGTTGCTTTCAGGCATGGGCATCGTCGCGTACGACCAGATCTGGGTCCTCACCTGCCGCAATCTTCTCCAACTGCTCCATGGTGAGGCACGTCATATCAATCCATCCGTAGTCCTTGGCGTAGTGGACCTTGTTCCCGGGCTTCCCTTCCGACCTATCCGCAATTTCGCGCACGGCTGCCATGTCCCCTTTGAGGGCTTGAGCTATCACCTTATCGGCAATCAAATCTGCGTATGTACGCCCTGTGGATGGGTCGATCGATTCTAGCTTCAGGCGATATGCGGCAGATAGAGCTTTCGTCTTAGGACGACCTCCTGGATTCCCACTCGTCCCCTTGGGGAACGGTCGACCTGGCCCTCCTAGTCTCTTGCCTGTTTTCGCGCTGTTATCAGCCGCTGCTTGATCGTCTTTGTGTCTGTACACTTATGTTCTCCAGAGCGATCTCCGTGCTTCAAACCGAACGGTGCCACGCCCTTCCCAATAGAGCAAGTTCAAGGGTGGTAGGTACTGATGCCTATTCAACCATTTTCTGAAACACGACAGATCAGCACAGTAGTAGCGTCGCAATGGAAAAATCTCCGGCCTTCTATGGAGCCTCATCGGGTCGGCCCCCTGGCGGCCTGCTACCTTCAAGGCTTCTGTAGATGTTCAAGACCCCTTGCTTTATTTCGTCCTCTACCAGCGGGAACGTCGAAAGCACGTGCGTTAACTCGTCTTCCGTCAGATCGTAAATTTTCGCAACCATTGCATCGATCTCATTCTTGAGCTTCTGCCGCGCTGCTGGGTCCGTCACTCCGTGCGTCTTGTGATCCGCTTTCTTCCCAAAGACTTCGCGGAGAAGATCATCGTACGCGGCCGTTGTACCCACAAGCCGGGCCGCTTTTTCCACAAGGGGTTGGAAATACGGGTGATCGTCGGGCGACTGGAAGCGAGGAACAGGGAGCGGCGCAAGCACACTCACGTGTATGTTCGCGTTAGTGACCATTCGAATAAAGAAATCTGGTGCATACGAATTCAGGCAACTCATGATCGCGAGCAATGGCCCTGCATTCAAGACCGATGCGCTAACGTTGATGGAGTCTACGCTACGCACGGCTGCCGGTAGAAGCGTAGCCATCAGCGTCCGGCGATCGGTTGAACGCGAGATGCGGCGGTAGGCAATTTTGTAACCCGACTCGATTTGATCCAATACGCACGCTTTCGTTGGATCGGCAAGATCGGCCGTAAAATGCCAAATATTTTTTCCTTCGTATACAACTGCCAAGTACTTCGATTTGTGACCGACATGGCCGTGCTCCAACAGCTCTTTCCTCTCCTTTAACGAGCCCAGATCTATCATCAAATGCGCATCATCAGTGCTGTTGAATTCCCGGTGAAAACCAAAATGGTCGTCCAGCGCCGGAAAACGGGCCATCTTTGAGGTGATTTGGATATCAAGAGGGGATCGGAACTCCATGATAGTGAGAGTATCCGGCGCGAGTTTACGGATGAGCGTCTGCGGCAAATCCAAGAAGCGGCTGGCGGGGGCGTGTGCGTGCGCGGATTCCAAGTCTCCCTCTGTGTGCATCATGAAGGCAGACGGAACGGATATCCCTGGTTCTTCCGATTCTTTGCTTGCGGACAACAGGATGAACTTGAAGCGACTGTCCACATCCTCGAAGATCAGCTTACGGTTCTCAAAGCCGTAGAGAAAGTGTACGGCGGATTTCTCAAAGAAAAGGGCGCGCAGGTCTTTGCAGCCCAGGTCGGAATAGAAACCGGACGGCATCACAATGCCAAGCGAGCCGCCTTCTTTCAGAAGGCTGAATGCCCGTTCCAGAAAGAGTTTGTAGAGGTTGACGGCGCCGTCGCCCCGCGCTGGGTAGTCACCGCACACGCGGTAATATTCGAGCACAGCAGACATGGAAAGCGAGTGCTCCATCCATTCTTTCTTCAATTGTTTCTGCTTCTCAAAGGCCTTCTCCACGGCCTTGCGTGCCTTGTTCTTGTCCAGATCGCGGAAGCCTGCGACTTCTTTTTCAAAAAATTCCTGGCTGTTGGGTTTCAGAATTTCCCACGGCGGATTCAAGAGAACAACGTCAAAGCCGCCGCCCGGTTTTCCCTCTGGCAGGAGGATGTTGGAAAATTCCATGACCCAGTGAAACGCGCTGTGGGCATCGGCTTTCAGGCGGTAGGCGTCCCAGGTCTTCTTGGCCGCGGAGTCTTTGGTCAGGTCCACAAAGTCGATCTTCTTTTTGGGACGCACCTTCCACTCGGCCTCGATAAACTGGTCCAAGCGGTTGTTGAGTTTTTTGCGGAGGCCGTCCGTGATCTTCTGGATGTCCGTCTTGAGCGCGCGCGCCTTTTTGGGATCGGCAAAGTTGTAGTAGGAAAGAAT
>JACPZR010000510.1 GCA_016195395.1 Spirochaetia bacterium | reverse complement strand
GTTGATGGAAACAGCCCGACGCGTCTCACACACAGATACAACCGTTCTTGTTCTGGGAGAATCAGGTGTGGGGAAAAGCCGCCTCGCGCGGTTCATGCACAACAACAGCCCGCGCCGTCAGGGTCCCTTCATTACGGTTTCGTGCGGCAGTATTCCGGAAACACTTTTGGAATCAGAATTATTCGGCGTTGAAAAAGGCGCTTACACGGGCGCAGTAAAAACACGCGAGGGTCGGTTTCAGGCGGCAAACGGCGGCACCATTTTTCTCGACGAGATTGGAGAACTACCCCCACCGCTTCAGGTAAAACTGCTCCGCGTCATACAAGAAAGAAAGATCGAACCGTTGGGCTCGGGCAAAGAAATGGAAGTGGATGTGCGCGTCATCGCGGCCACGAATAGGAACCTGGATGAGGAAGTGGCATCGGGTCGCTTTCGGGAAGACCTATATTTTCGACTGAACGTGGTCCCCCTTGTCATGCTTCCCCTCCGGGAGCGCCGCGAAGATATCATACCGTTGGCTCAGTACTTCCTGTCTCTCTACGCAGAAAAAGATGGGACACGGTATGGGATCACCCGGCCGGAAATTCTCACCGTGCTGCAGTCGTATTCATGGCCCGGCAATATCCGGGAATTGGAAAACTGCATGGAGCGGATGGCTGTCCTGTCGAAGAACGGGGAATTGAAGGTGGCGGACCTGCCCCCCCGAATTCTCGAAGAAGCCGATGTAAGAACGAATCCATCAGTCGCTTCACCGGCTCCCGGGCGGGACTCTCTGGCCCTGCCGGATGAAGGCCATCCGCCGGACCTCGACCATTTTCCAAGTATGAGAGACATTGAGGACAGATACATCCGCCTGGCACTCCAAACGTCGCGGGGCAGCATTATTAAGGCTGCGGATCTGTTGAAAATACATCGAAACACCCTCTCCCGCAAAATCGAGGAGATGGGCATTGACCCAACGGCGTACAAAGACCGGCGTCGTTCCAGGCGCGCCAGAGAGAATGTTAACGAGTCTCGACAAACAGCCGATGTTTAGAGTATCGTGATGACCACCAAAGAACCCCATTCCGTTGATACCGCCCTGCGCGCATGGGAACTCTATGCGGCGGAAAAATACCAGGAATTGATCCGTTTGGAAGCGGCCGGCCATGTCCCCGAAGTCCACGATCTCCTGCGCCTTGCTTCCTGCGAAACGGGCAAAACGCTGCCCCTGACGTCGGGCAAAGCCTCCGGCGAGAGCCTCTTTGGACCGCTCGCGGAAGCGGTGGAAGCTCATGAACGCGAAGAGTATGC
>JACPZR010000509.1 GCA_016195395.1 Spirochaetia bacterium | reverse complement strand
GGACCAGTCGGTCGCCCTTGAATTCAAAACGCGATTCTTCGTCAGGGGTTTTGACGTCAACGGTCATCACGTCGGTCTCTTTGTTGATATGCGCAGGCGCCTTGTAGACAGTTTCTGGAATCCGGCCATACAGCAGGTCTTGGAAGAGAGTGAACGGAAGTGCGATGCTGTTGTTGCCCATGCCTCGCACCTGAAAACGATCGGTGGGAATGGAGCGGTTTTTCTCCCGCATACCGGAGATGTAGACTTTCTCCGGTGTTACAGTCAGCTCGCTGATCGTAAGGCCAAAGTACGGATCCATGAAAGCCATGTGCATCCGGTTTTTAGCGTTATCCGCGCGGATGGCGCCTTTGGCGCTCTGGGACGTTCCGGCGGCCGGAACTACTTCCAGTTTCACTTTTGTCAGAGAGCACACCGGTGATTTGTAGTTGGCTTTGATGAGCGCCAGGCGCGCCGATGCTGTCAGGCCGCGCGCATCCTTTTCTTCTTGAACCGTGGGTGTTGTGCAACCGACTCCCAGGCTGAACAAAAGCAATGCTGCCAAGAGACGAATTCCTGCGGCGTCGAGATTCCCTGCGCGCAGAGACGCGCCTGATTGTGCATTGGATTGTGTCATTGTTTTCCCAGTTTGGTCCGGATCCGCTCTTCGGTGGCCAGGTCGTCCGCGGACGCCGCTCCACCCACCGCACGAACCCTTTCCTTCTTCTTGTCCAGTACGACGAGCCCGCGCTCAAAAGCGTTCACGGATTCTTTGGAGAGCCCCAGGCGGGCGAGAATCTCGCCCAGATGCTCGTATACAGAGGCGTCTTCCGTGCCGGCTTCTTCCAACAAAAGTGCGGCCAGCTGCACGTGATAACGCGCCTCTGAAGTGCGGCCCATCTTGAAGTACACCCAGCCAAGGCTGTCTTGGAACGCGCCGGAAACGGGAGACGACTCAACCGCTTTCTGGATCAGCCGGAGAGCCTCAGGGAGATTCTTGCCGGCGTCAGCGTAAATGTAACCCAGGAAGTTGTTCGCGTCCGCAAAGTCGGGCCGCTTTTCGAGAACCTTTTGAAGATCACTTTCAGCGGCCGCAATGTCGCGAAGTGACTGGTGGGCAATCGCCCTGTAATAATGGAGAGAAACCGACGATTCAGGATCGAGCTCCATGGCCTTGGTCAGGTCCACAACGGCGCGGTCATTCTTCCCTGCTTCCATGTAGATAAGAGCGCGCGTCGAGAGAACCTTTGCATCCTTGCCGGTCCCTAAGTATTCATCACAGATCGCGGCGGCCTCGTCAAAGCGACGCACGGAGCTGTCTCCCATAAGCCGGGCCAGCCACATCCGCATTTCGAACAGCTGATCCTGCTTCTCTTTGGCGGCTTCCTGGGCTGCCGGCGCGGGGGCCGCCATAAGCAGTTCTACCGCCTTATGCGCATAGAGAACAGCGCGGTACGGTTGATGCAGAGCCTCGTAGTGCGCACCCAGAAGCCGATAGGCTTCCGCGGTATCCACAGGAATCTCCGGCTTCTTAACTTTCAGAAGGAGAGCGTGTTCGGCAAAATCAATCCCGTCGCGGTTCCGTCCCACCTGGAGGGCAAGCCGCGAAACCCGGATCAGTTCTTCCGCAAGGACGTTATCTTTCCCGGTCTTTTCGAGAATCTTTACAATGGCGGCGCGGGCAATGAAATGTTCGGGGTGCTTCTGGGCAAACGGAATCAGGAAAGCCAGGGCCTTGTCATATTCGCCGCGGGCTGTATTCAAGAGCGCCACAGAGAGTTCGTCGGCTTTGCGGTGCGCTGTGACGTCCGCAAGGAGACGCTCATAACGCATGTCGTCCTCAACGAAATAGATCTGGCCCAATGCCGTCTTCACGTCATCCGGGTCCAGGTTCTCTTCCGCTTTGGAATCACGGTCCGCCTGCGCTACGTACTCAAGCTCCCGACGGGCCCTCTCGTAGTCGCCCTGACGGAAGTAAATGTTGTAACCGAGCATATAACGCGCGAACAAGCGTTCGGGGTTGTACTTTACGTAGCGGATCAGATAGAACTTGGCGCGGTCGAACTCGCCTTCCCTGTAGTTGAGAACCGCGAGGCGCCAGAGCGCCACGCTTCTGTAGTAGATCGAAGTGGTGCTGCCGGATGACAGATGAAAGAGGGTTTGCGTGTACTGGACTTTGGCTTCACTGACCTGTCCAATTTCGTTATAGCATTCCGCCAGATTGAACTCAACGCCTGCGTTGCCGGGAAATATCT
>JACPZR010000508.1 GCA_016195395.1 Spirochaetia bacterium | reverse complement strand
GTCCGCTGCGCCTGGACCTTCTCAGAAGCGACCCTCTGCCGCCCGCCCCTCTCTACGACCCTTCAACGTCCGCGCTGGTTTTCAGCGGCTGCTGGGTGGATGTGCCCGGGCCGCATAACGAACGCTTTCCTCCCTTCTCACGCAAAGAAACAGACATTGAAGACTGGGTGGATAACGCGTTTCCGTGGACCTGGGAAGATCTCCCCAAATCCGTACTTGAGAACAACGCAGCCCTTCTGGATCACATCGAAAGACAGCTGCGAAAGCCTTCGCGATAAGACGGAAAGGAAAGCCCCGGCAGAATCCGGGCGCGAAAGAGGCTCTCTACGCGCCGGCCCACGGGCGCGCCTGTCCGCCACGATTCCTGTCCCTGTCCCGGGTTGTCCGGGAGTTCTATGTCCAGAAGCGACTCAAGAAACTGAAACACTTCGCTGTTCGTTGCGGGATAGTCGTCCACGCCGTTGACAATGCGAGGGTCGGACACGTCATCAAATGCGGCCTGCCACGCAAGCGCGAGCGCGCACAGATCATGCACATGAATGCGCGATACAATCCGGTTGCCTGTGTTCACCCGCCGGAAATCACCCGCCCGAAATGATTCTCCGAGCGACCGGCCGGGACCGTAGATTCCACCCGCACGGATAACGCACGAACGTCTTACCTGCGAGAGAATCCTTGTTTCCCGCGTTAGCCGGGCCTCTGATGAGGCGGACTCAGGCGCCGGTGCTGTGCCCTCGTTGACCGTATACGGCACGGCTGCATCAGCGCCGCCGTAGACCGACGTTGTGGAAACATGCAGATACACATGGCGGGGATTTTGAGCCATGACCGTTTCGAGCTCGCGCGCATACGCGATGCCGCCCCCGTCCGCGGAGGGCGTGGTGTCAAAGATCAGGTCCGCGGGGACGCCCGCGTCAAATGTTTGGAAGCCCGCAGCCTCGATTTCACGGGGACGGCGCGAAAGAAATGAAACATCGCACTGCGAGGCAAAATGACGCGCCAGGTAAAGGGACGTGAACCCTGCGCCCAGACACAACACCCGCGGCCGGGAAAGCCTGTCAGCGGTCGAGGTCGTCATGCGGGGCCTTTTTGAAATAGAGGTACACGCACCCTGCCGGCATTTTTGCTATGGGACAGGCTGCCGAGAGAATCTCCGCCTCACACTCGTTCACGAGAGGTTCCTGGATATCAAAGGGAATGAAGATGGGAAAGGACGGATTGGCTTTGCACTGCTCCAACCGGTATTTGTACGCAGCGTTAATGCGGATTTCCGCGTCGTGCGCCGCCACGACATTGTCGGATAGACAGTAGACACCTATGCGGCCGAAGATAATCAAGGCCGTTACACT
>JACPZR010000507.1 GCA_016195395.1 Spirochaetia bacterium | reverse complement strand
GGCGGTGGAGGCGGAGAGCGTTCCGGCGGCCACGGCGGGGGACACAGCCCCAATAGAGAGCGCGGCGGACGGGACAGAGGCCGGAGACGGCGCGGACGCGGCGGGAGCGGCGGTGAACACGGACCGCGTAGGACTCACAGGGGCGGCGATAATCCCGGACCCGCAGCGTCGGATCACAGCGCTCCGGAACCAGGAAACGAAGCCATACCAGAAGAATGAAAGCGCCGGAGCAAGAATCCAGAGACCGCATAGCGCTCCTCTTTCGAGCGGCGGCGGAAAGGAAGAAGAGTGTTCTTCTCCTATGCGAAGGCGCGGACCTTTTGGCTATCAAGCGCTTCATTTCCCAGATGAATCAGATACTCGACCCGCGCCACTACCGCGTTATGCGGTCCACAGGCGTTGTAAGTGAGGGCCGCCCGTTTCTTCACCGCTACTGGGTCAACCTGCCTCCCGGCGGGGACCTCCTCATCTGCGAGCATGCCTACTATCACGAATTGATATTGGGCCTCGTGACCGGAGACATTGGCCGCAAGCGTTATCGTGAACTCCTCCAGGAAGTGCGATTCTTTGAGGAAGACATGGCGGCGGACGGCCTTCTGCTTCTGAAGTTTCTTTTTCCGGGGTCGCCTTGGAAAATCCGCAGAGATTTCCAGAAGAAAATTTCCGGCACACACCGCGAACCCATCCTCAGAAAACGCTACAAAGCTGTTATTGAATCGAGCCCGCGTTACCAGGAACACCTGCACGAACTGACCGGAAGCGGCGAGGGGGCTGCGTGGACTATCATCGCGGAAGATGCTCCCGACGGAATGGCTGAGCGTGCAAGGGACGCTGTCCTCTCGCACCTTGAAAAACATCTGGAAATCGATTCGCTGTCTGCTGTCAGAAGCTTTGATGAAGCGATGGACTTCATGAGAAGGAGGTCCGGCGGCGATGGGACGACTTGATGACCTCGATCTCTCCGTAAAAATGGAGCGCGCCGACTACGATGCGGCCATGCAGGACCTTCGCAAAGAACTGGCCAAGGCTGCGGTGCGCGTGCGCCGGAAAAAGCGGATCGCTGTCTTTGTATTTGAGGGCGCGGACGCCGCGGGGAAGGGCGGCGCCATCCGACGCCTTGCGCAGGCCATGGACCCTGAACTCTACGTTGTTCTTCCCTTTGCAGCGCCCACTCCGGAGGAGCGCGCGCGTCATTATTTGTGGCGTTTCTGGCGCACGCTTCCGGATCCCGGAACTATATCAATTTTTGACAGAAGCTGGTACGGCCGCGTTCTCGTGGAGCGTGTGGAAGGTTTTGCAGCCCCTGATGTCTGGGCACGTGCGTATGATGAGATCAATCATATGGAAGCGTCCTGGGTCAATGCAGGGATGGTCGTGGGGAAATTCTGGCTCCAGATCGATCAGGACGAGCAGCTCCGTCGTTTCAAGGGGCGTGAAGAGAGCCCGCTTAAGAACTGGAAACTGACTTCGGAAGACTGGCGGAACCGCGAAAAGTGGCCTGTGTACAAAGAAGCCATCGAAGACATGCTTGATCGGACCTCCACCAATCATGCGCCTTGGACCCTGATTGAGGCCAACGACAAGCTTCACGCCCGCGCCAAAGTGATGCGCACGGCTCTTGACATTCTCCAGTCCATCTGACAAAACTGCGTGTCCCCTTCTGAAAGCCCAAAGCCGCTCGTCGTCATGATCGATGACGACCTTGATTTTCTGCAAGATGCCGCCTCAGTGCTCGCCGGCCGCGGTTTTCGTGTTCATACTTCAGCGAATCCTGCGCGCGCGGCGCGGATTGCGGCAGCGCTCAAGGCAGACGTGGTTCTTTTGGATTTGGACATGCCTGTGCGTTCAGGGCTTTCCGTACTTCTCGAGATTCGCAGCCGTACGCGGACGGCGGACACCCCCGTGATACTTCTTACCGGACATCGTTCTGAAGAAATGGCGATCGCCGGTTTTCGGAGCGGTCTCGACGACTGTGTGTTCAAGCCGTTCTCCATCGGCGATTTGGAGGCCAGGGTGCGGGGAACTCTCCGTCGGAAAAGGCCGGATCCCGGCTTTCTCGTTTCAGGATTTGAAGCCTCCTCACGGCTTGCGCGTGATATGCCGCATAACGCTTGGGCGCTCTGGATGGAGATTCCCAGGTTCGACGCGCACATACGCGGCACCGGCGGCGTGGCAGCAAAACATGCCGCATCCGTTCTTTTGTCCCTCGGCGCCCGCCTGTGCGATCTGGCCCCGGCGCTTGAGGGGCGCTCTGTTTACGAGCCGGAACCCGGGATTTTTGTGGTCCTTCTGCCGGCTCTGCCTGCGGGCCGGATCCATGCTTCAGTGGAAAAAGGGATTCGGGCGGCGCACAGGCTGTCCGGCCGCATGGGAAATCGAAGAGGCGGGCGCGGGGCAGCGGCGGACAAGACGGTTCTCCTTCATGACGGCCTCTGCCTGGTAGAAGCGCCGCCGCCGACGCCGGTGTTCCTGGGAATTGATCTCCGGCACTGTGACCCTACGTTTGAGGCCCTGCGGGCGGTGAGAGAGATTCAAGGCGCGGGTCACGCGCTCAATCTTGGAAACTAACGTTTGCGGACAGCCCGCACTGACAGAGTTGCAGGTCCTGTGGTCGGTCGTGAATCAGGTCCCGAGGATCAAACCTTTGAGGCGGACAAGAGCCAACATCAGACGTTCGAGTTCCAACATTCGGTGGCAGGTAGTGTAGACCTCAATGAGGTGAGGCTTCAATTTGGCCGCCGCTTTCTCATCGATGGCAGAGCGGTAGAAGTCTTCCCCCGGATCAAGGGGCACGTTGTGATGGTCCGTCATCGAAGTGCGCATCGCATCGAGCAGTTTGGGAATGCTCCGTTCAATTTCGCCCGTTGTTTCATCAATATCATACAGGAGTTTCCCGATTTCTTCGAGCAGCTGGCTTTCGTCTTTGCTCCGCGTAGCCTTGCTTGAAAGCACCTGGTAGGCGTTCATGAAGGAGTCGTAGTTCGCGAGCAGGTTCTGCTTCAGCACAAGAGCGAATTTGGGAATACGGAGCGCCGTGATCCAGTGTGCCGGCACCACGTCCGGTACCGCCCCTCCCTGAAACTGGCGCCGTACTTCCACCGCATCATCGGGAATCTTTTCGATCATCTGCACCAGATGGGGGATATGCTCGGCAATGAGGACGTGCGCCAGATTGACGAGCACTCGTTTGTATTCGCGGATTTGTTCCTGGTCCATACTGATTGAAAATCCAACTTCAGGCGCCGGGCGCCTGTTTGTTGATCCTTGCGCTCAACTCCGCTGCCGCGCTTTTCAGCTGTTCTTCCTGGCGCGCGAGGGCTGTCCCGCCTGCGCTCCTTTTTTTGTCCGCGCTGGATTCTAAGTCCACAGCTTTCCTGTAAAATGCGTCATCGGCAAAGTGTTCAGAGATGCCTGCGCGCACATGGGCATCAACGCTGTGAAGGGTTTTTCCTGCCTGTGCGCACGCCCCCACAAGGGCGCCCACCAGGTGATGCGCGTCGCGAAAGGGGATACGTTTTTCAGAGACGAGCGCGTCCGCAAGATCGGTGGCCGTGGCGAAGCCTGCTTCCAGAACGGACCGCAGTCGCTCCGGCCTGAGTTCCATTCCCGCAATCATCGCATGTAAGGCCCGGGCAGTCAGGCCGGCCTGCTTGTGCGCATCCAGCATGGGAAAGCGGTCTTCCTGGAGGTCGCGATTGTATGTCAACGGAAGCGATTTGAGATTCGTAAGGAGGCTCACCAGATGCCCCTGCACACGCCCCACTTTGCCGCGGGTCAATTCAGCGAGGTCCGGGTTCTTCTTCTGCGGCATGATACTCGAACCGGTTGTGAGGGCGTCCGGCAGCCGGATAAAACCAAACTCTACTGTAGACCAAAGCACAATCTCTTCCGCCAAGCGCGACGCATGCACCATGAACACGGAACAGGCATAGAGAAAGCCCAGGATGTGATCACGTGACGATACGGCGTCCATGGAATTGGGATAGATGGACGAGAAGCCCAGTTCTTTGCGGAGAAACTCGCGGTCGTTCTCGTAATTCACTCCTGTAGCGGCGCCGCTTCCCAGGGGAAGGCGGTCTGCGTCGTGAAATGCCGCGAGAAACCGGTCATGATCCCGCAGGAACGCCCAGAAGTGAGACAGAAAATGATGGCTCATGCGCACCGGTTGCGCCACCTGCATGTGCGTGTAGGCAGGCCCGATAACGTTCACAGAGGCCTTCGCTCTCTCGATGAGAACGCCGCACAGCCCGCGGATCAGCGCAGCGGTTTCCAAAGACGCGCGGCGTACAAACAAATGCGTGTCGACCGCGACTTGGTCGTTTCGCGAGCGGGCTGTATGAAGCCTGCGCCCCGGCTCTCCGATCAGTTCCACAAGTCTGTTTTCAACGTGCGTGTGAATGTCTTCCAGCTCTGGACGGATCGCGAGCGTTCCCGCTTCAATCTCTGCCTGGATCTGCTTCAGGCCCTTCTCTATGGCGCTCTCTTCCGAGTCTGTGAGGATCCCCATCCGTTGGAGCATCTTGGCGTGCGCCAGTGAGCCTTGGATGTCCTCACGGAACAGGGCGATGTCGAGCGAGATGCTCTCGCCCATTTCCACCATGATGGGATCCACGCTCCCGGAGCTTCTGCCGCTCCAGAGAGGCGCTCCCGATGAGCCTGCCGTTGTCATAGTCCCAACTTTTTCCAGATCTGATTCAGCCGGACAGGCTGTCTGTCCACGGTTACCACGGAGAGGCCGTAGTCAAGAATGAGACTGCGTGTGGAGAAGTAGATCGTGCGAAAGCGGTTGGTGATCACGTCTTCGGTGGCACCCGGGGACACAACAAGGTAAGACGCAGGTGAAAGGGAAAAGAGCTGGTCGCCTTTTTTGAGGTTGGCGTGAATCGTGCTCTCGATGCTCCGCGTCATGTCGCGCGCCACATGCTCTCCGCCCATCTCAAAGTAGACACGCATATCCTGAAATCGAAAGTGGGTGAGGGTGACAGGGCGCCCCTCCGCAAGGCCCGCCTGAATCAGGTTCGACACCTCTTCCTGGACCGGTCCCGCAAGGTCAATGAGCCGGCGTTCACGCATGGCCGGAACGTGGAGAAAGAACTGCCGCGCAAAGGTCATCACGTCGGTCTCGAGGATACGGTGGGTCAGCTCTCCGCAATGGCGCGGAGCTACACCTGTGATCTGAATGGAATGACCCGATGAATCGCCCGCCGTATGCTGCACGGTCTGAAGAATCTCGGGGTAGGGTGCGTCAAAGAGCGTCCAGTCGTCTATGTTCCAAGGGAGCACTTCAGCCCCAAAGGCAAAGACGGGCCGATTCTCCAGCCGGAGCGACCCCTGAAGGAGACCCGCCCGCAAGAGCAGGTTCGTGAGCATGTAGCTGGAAAAAGACCGGAACTGGCCCGCGCGCGTCAGCGCCTCGCGCACGCTCTCTTGATAGTCCGCGGCGATGGTGGCGGGAAGTAGGGAAAGGGCCGAGCGCACGGCCCCCCGAATGTCCTCTTGGGACCGGGTGAGCAAGGGTGATGCCCCGGGCAGGTTCATAGTTACATCATCGGCCAGACAATACCGTCTGCCCAGGCCCGCCCGGCGATTCAACTAAAAATCGGTCAGAGCACGTTGTCGGAGGCGGTGGCCCCGTCTACGGACGCGAAAGCCCCCTCAAAGAGAGCCGATGTAAGATAACGTTCCCCGGAATCAGGTAATATCACAACGATCTTTTTTCCCGCATATCTGGGCTCCTGGGCCGCCTTGATGGCGGCGCTTACCGCTGCGCCGCAGGAGATTCCGCTCAGGATGCCCTCCTCGCGCGCCAGCCGACGGGCCATTTCGATCGGTTCGTCGTTTGTGACGGTAATCACTTGGTCGATCAGTTTCAGGTCTAGGATCGTGGGGATGAAGCCTGCCCCAATGCCCTGAATCTTGTGCGGGCCCGGGGTGGG
Source organism: Spirochaetia bacterium (assembly GCA_016195395.1). The sequence goes on along the minus strand of JACPZR010000507.1, from coordinate 1,679 downwards.
GTCCTGGCCCTGCATGACCTGGGTAATCACCGGTGAGTGGGTGGGTTCTACAGCGATGGTGGTGATGGCCCGGCCCTTTGTCTTCTTTATATAGCGGCTTACGCCGGTGATGGTTCCGCCCGTTCCGACTCCGGACACAAAGATATCGATCTCACCGTTGGTGTCGTCCCAAATCTCCGGACCGGTGGTTTCCTCGTGAATGGCGGGATTGGCCGGGTTGTCGAATTGTTGGGGCATGAAGTATTTGCTGGGGTTTGATGCGGCAATCTGCTCCGCTTTCAGGATGGCCCCGCGCATGCCTTTGGCGGCTTCTGTGAGGACCAGGTTGGCCCCAAATGCCTTGAGCACCTTTCTGCGTTCCGCGCTCATGCTTTCCGGCATTGTCAGGGTCAGCTTGTAGCCGCGCGCGGCCGCCACGTACGCCAGAGCAATTCCCGTATTCCCGGAAGTGGGCTCAATGATCTCCATTCCCGGCTTCAGTTTGCCTTTCTTCTCGGCATCCCAGATCATCGCAGCGCCAATCCGGCACTTCACACTGTAGGCAGGGTTGCGGCCCTCGATCTTTGCGTAAATCTCCGCATTGAGGCCCTGTGTGACCCGATTGAGCCGGACCAAGGGGGTCTTCCCGATGGACATGGAGTTGTCTTTGTGGATATGCTTGGAATCGCTCATGTGGCACAAGAGAGCAACTTCCGCTCTATCGTCGAGCAATTTTAGTAAATTGATAGGAATACCATGATAGGATAGCATAAATAGGGTGCGCTCTAAAAATATAGTAGACACTATAATTGGTGTGTGCTATGTATTTATCGTGGTGCAAGGTTTAAGAGAGAAGAAATACGCCGCGACGAGAGTCGGCCTGCTTAGGGCGGCCCTGGTAAGGCTCCAAGCCACAGCGTTTGACAGTATTACGGTGAAAGACCTGTGCGAGGATGCCGGGGTGGCCCAGGCCACCTTCTTCAACCATTTCCCCGAGAAGTCTGACCTGCTTGTCTACTACATGCAGATATGGGGGTTGTCCGTTTCATTGGCGCTTGAAAAACGCAAAGGCGACGGCGCATTTCAGAAAATACTTTCGGTATTTGAACACACGCTGTCGGAAATGGATGATCATCCCCGACTCATGTTTGAGATCGTCGCCTATATCGCCCGTGCAGCGCGTCCTCCGGAAGTCGTGCCCCTGACTGTTGCGGAGCGACGACTAGCCTTCCCGAATGATCCGTCCGCACTGACCGCAACGGTGCTCACGCTTCGCGATGCGTTTGCCGGCATTCTGCGGGAGGCGAAGGCGAACAAGGAGCTGCGGGCAAACGCCAACGTCGACGACCTGGTAACAGGAATTGTATCCATCTTTTATGGAGTCCCGATCGCGACCAGAGGAGCTCATGTGGATTCCATCGGAACGTCATACCAGAAGCAGTTGGAGATCTATTTCAGGGGCATACTCTCGCCCGGGAAAAAGAACCATGAAAGAAAGCAATAGCAGGGAGCGTTGATCATGCTGCGGTCTATGCGCTGGTTGACTTGGTGTGGAGGTCTGATGATGACGGCGAGCGGTTTATTGGGGGATCAACTTCCCGACTGGTTGACGGGCGGCACGCCGGGTGGTTGTTACTTGGTTTTCAACAAGTCGTCCTTGCTTCGGGAGGATTGTTTCGGCGTCTCCGATTTGTCCACCG
>JACPZR010000487.1 GCA_016195395.1 Spirochaetia bacterium | reverse complement strand
GTGGCCGACGACCTCGAGGTTTCATTCCTGATTGCCCGCACCTACTACAACGAAGCCCGCCAGTACTGGGATGAGGCCAAGAAATATGCTGAAGAGGCGGACCAGCACAAGTTTGAGCTGGATCTGCCCGCGATTGAAACAGAACGTTATCAGATACGCACAGGAAAACTCAACTTCGACCGCATCATCAGCCTGCACGTGGACCGCGTGGAAAGCAAACTGGCCCTGACGAAAGAATTTCTGGATGAAGAAGGACGGCCGCGTCCTGTAAAAGTCAAGATGCTCGAAGACATTGAAAAAATGTACGACGAGAAGTTCCCCGTGGATCCGCTGGAGAAACCCCAGCTGAATCCACATTGGAATCAAAAAGACCTCTTCCCCGACTAACGCTGAACGCGCGCGGTACTCAGGCGGCTTTCTTTGCTTTCTTCCCCTGCTTCTGTTTTTTGGGCGCCGCGGCTGGATCCGGCTGCGCCGGGCCGTCCAGTTTGTAGAGTTTCTTCCACAGTATCCAGGCCAGACCGGCGGCAATCAACACCACACCTGTCAGCTGCCCCTGAGTAAATCCGTACCAGTGCCAGTTCTCGTAGAAATATCCGGCGCCTTTCCCTGCCCTGTCAGCGTTCTGGAGTGTGAGCAGCGCTTTTTCCGGTCCGATGTCGATCATGGGTGGCGGCCGTACGGCAAAGACCGCATCGTTCACACGCAAGAATTCAACGAAGAACCGTGCGGTGCCGTTGTAGACTAAAAAGAGAGCTGTAAGCATCCCCGGTCGGAACGTCTTATAACGCAGCCACAGCATCATTACAGCAAAGATCGCAGTGGAAAGAATCGCCTCCATGATCGGCGTGTTCCAGACGTTGACGCCTGCGGAACTCTGGAATGAATTGGGACCGTACACCATCGTGAGGATGGGAATATCGAGGGAAGCGCCGTAACCAAAGCAGCCGTCTCCGCTGACAAGGCATCCCAGGCGTCCCACAGCGTAACCGATGGCTGCGGACGGAATGAAAGCGTCCGCGTATACCCAGACGTTCAGCTTCTTTCTGCGAAGATAGGTTGTGATCAGAATGAAGCTGAGGATGAAGCCGCCGTAGAATACAAGGCCGCCGCGCGAGAAGAGAGAGGCCCAGAGTCCCACGGCGCGCGCCGGACCCAGCTTGTCAGCCATCCCGTTCCAGTTGAATAGAACGTTATACAGCGTCTCTCCAAAGCCCTTGTCAACGACCCAGATTTCTCCCCAAACTTCGAAAACAAAACCGATCTTGGCTCCCACAATGGCGCCAATGACACAGAGGAGAATGGTCCAGTCCGCCACTTCAGGGTCAAGGCCGCGCCGTTTCAGTTCACGGGGAACCAGGTACGACGCCGTGAGAAATGCCAGCACCAAGAAGATGCTGAACGTTGACAAACCCGTCATCCCGAATATGGGGAACGGATAAGGAATCTCTTTAATCATGAAATGCTGTCTCCTCTTTCGCGCTGCGCGGGCGGCCGCCATCAGCTCTTCTATCTGCGCTACTTCTGTTGGAGCGGCCTGTGTCAAAACGCGGGCTCCGGTTGATGTAATCAGAACGTCATCCTCAATGCGGACACCGATGCCGCGGAACTCCGCGGGGATGGACGGGTCCGATGGGATGTACAACCCGGGCTCCACCGTACACACAACGCCTTCCGTGAAGGGCCGCGGCGCGCCGTCAATGAAGTAGCCGCCCACATCGTGTACGTCCATGCCCAGCCAGTGCCCGGTCTTGTGCATGTAGAATTTCTTGTAAGGCGCCGGTTTCTTGGCGGCGGTGTCATCGGCCATGTTTTCTTCCAATGAGCCGGTGAGCAGTCCCAAGTCGATCAGTCCGCGGACCAAAACCTTCACCGCAGCCAGATTGACCGATTCTATACTCGCGCCGATCACGGAAGCGCTGAACGCCGTTTTCTGCGCGGCAAGCACCAGTTCATACACAGCGCGCTGGGCTGCAGTAAATCTGCCGGAAGCGGGAAAGGTACGTGTGACGTCCGCATTGACGCAATTCTTTTCGCAG
>JACPZR010000064.1 GCA_016195395.1 Spirochaetia bacterium | reverse complement strand
GGTCAAGTCACAAATTTGCGCCAAGGGTCTCTCTCCGAAAGATTTTTTTCGCTGCCGTAGCCGGGGATCATCGGGCTTGGCCCCTGCATTGCCGGAGTTCCCTCGAAAAGCGGGAGAATCGGTTTTGACGCCTCAAACGGCGCGGTGAATCTCCCCCCGAGGTCTACAAACATGCCTTGGAACGAATTTGGCGACGACGAAGATGATTTTGGCGGAGATGACTCGGCTGGCGGTGATGAACCGGGCTATGATCCCGGCGACGACGAGGAACCCGCCGACGACAGCGGCGCAGACGAACCGGGCGACGATGAGCTTCCGGCGGATGAAGAAGCCGCAGACGACGAGTCCCAAAGCGATGATGTATTAGACCAGGAGACCGGCGATGACGGCGGTTCAGCAGAGGATGATTCCGAGAGCGATTCCGAAATCCTGGGCGATCGGTCCGACTTTGAGAACAACAGCTGGATGGAAGAAGCGGGCTGGTCCCCTTCCGGGAAAGCTGACGAATACATATCTACACTGACCCAGACTCTGCCGGATAAATTCAACACCGTGGGATTCTTTGAGCGGGCCGGCCAGACCATCGTACAGGGTTTCATGACACGGGCCGCTTTCGAAGTGATGGCGCGCCTTCTTCCCAACCTGAATCTGTCCGACGTCTGCATTGTAGAAGAGCGGCGCACAGACGACGCGGTCCGTCCCGAGCCCCTTCCCGGCGACTTCAGAAACGTGCAGGCAGCGGATATCGTCGATCTGCGGAAGTACGCAAGCCCCGTGGGCGACCAGGGTCAGACATCGCGCTGTAAGGCCTTTGCCACCACCCACGGCTGGGAAATGCTGAACCTGAAGCAGGGCAAGCCCCACGAAGAACTGGCCGCAAGCTACACAATGCTCCAGTTTCAGCGGATTCAGGGCGATGCCAAAGACTTCAAATTTGCATTCGTCTCTGATGGAACGATCAGCGGGCCCAAGCCCGCCCGTGGTCTTGTAAACATTGGAATCTGCTCCGCGAAGCTCTGGCCCAATCACGCCAAAGAACCCAGCGCATCAGAAGGCCAAATGAACGCCGACGCGGCCAAGCGACGGATCCCGGTTCGTCCCATTCCGATTGCTATGGATGACGTCAAAAAAGTGCTCACCCGCGGCTACCCGGTGGAAGTGGGAATGAATACCGGGGAAGCGTTCATGGAGATTGGGCGCGATGGGATCTACCGCGCAGCAGAGGCGCCCTCGGGACAGCACGGCGGACACTCCATGCTCATTGTCGGCTACCGGGGAAACTATTTCATCGTGAAGAATTCCTGGGGAGACGACTGGGGCGACAAAGGATACTGCTACATTCCTAAAGCCGTGCTCGCGCAGTCTGATCCTGACTTCACCGCGCTCATTCTTGAGGAGAAGAAGTGAAAACACTGGAGCAGGCGCTGATCGAGCCGGACGGATCGTACCGGCCGTTTCACCTGGAGCTCGTTGAGAATTCCGGGCCGGTATCGCCTGCCTACCAGTACCGCACGCGCGTCGTGATCCGAACGATTGAGCACGACGTGCTGTTTTCATTCAAGGATGAACGTCGCTTTCAAGCGGGAGTTGCGCAGGAGAAGATCGACGTCGAGCGCTCTCTGTCCAAAGAGGAATACCAAAAGATCGTTTCGTTTCTTCTGGCACAGAAAATCTTTGAACTCACCGTGGACCGGACAAAAGACAAACGGGACCGCCTGGGAATCAGCTACAACCATTTGGATGTACGACTGGGGCCGGCTGGTGATACTGCGACCGAGCATGCGAGGATCGACTATGTGCTGTCAGACTTGGATGACAGCTCCGATGGCGGGACGCATGCAAGTCCTGGGTTTCAGGCACAGAAGCGTGTGATTGAATTTGTGAAGAGTCTTCGCTGACGCGGCTGCGATGAGCTTACTAGAGAGTGGAAACTTCTTCTTTGGAGAAGAGGCCCTCGAAGTCCAACAGAACGATGAACTGATCGCCGAGTTTGCCCACGCCGCTCACGTGACGGCTGGAAGATCCACGCACGGTGGGTGGACCGGGATCAATGCTGTCCGCATCGAACTTGACAACCCGTGCCACGCGGTCAACGGCCAGAGCGATGCGGCGGCCGCCGGCATCCACGAGGATAGCACGGGTACTTTCGGTGGATTCGAGTTCTGAACGGAGACCCAGTTTCTTTCTGAGATCGACTACGGGGATCACGCTGCCGCGCAGATCCAACAGTCCCATCAGGTAGTCACGGGCATGGGGCACTTTGATGAGGCTCTGCAGGCGCACAATCTCAATGACCTGGCCCACCGGAACGCCGTAGTCCTCCTCACCCAAAGTGAAAGAGAGATACTGGAGTTCTTTTTTAGCCGCTTCCTGCTTTGTGGGAAGTCCACGCCTCATTGGGGCGATCATCCAATGCCCCAACCGATTGGCAAGCGATTCCGAGAGGGTGGTCAGAATCCGCTGGAATTGTTCTAATGACCGGTATTTGCCGGGCTGCCCTCACAAGAAGATAGAAAACATCCTGTACTGGATCTCTGTGTAGACTGCGGCACCGCTCGCCATAAGGAGAAGTGCCACGCGGGGGAGAAACGGATCACGTCCGATGATCCATTCCAACGCGCCCGTCATGACGCCCAGAAATCCCAAAAGCCCGGCGCATTCCGCAAGGCCGATCACGTGCGACTGATAGGCAGCGGCAATCGCCAGAGCCGGAAGAACAAGAATCCCTTCTGAAACAATTCGCTCGCGGATTCTCTCACCAAGAGTCGCTTCCCTGTGGCCGCGCAGTAAGCGGAGAAGCCGACGCATGCCGGACTGCGACCGCCGGGCCAGAAACTGGGGCGACATCGAGAAACGGCGGCCGGGCGTGTCGCTCACGGTTGTGGGGTATCCGTAACTGCCGCCCATCGCGCGGAGCGCTCCTGAGTCCGGTAGAAATTCAAAATAGCGTCGGAGCGGAATCAAGCGTGAAGACAGGTCTACGGACCGGCGGGAGGTGAAGTCCTTCTCCTGGAGAATGGTGCCCGATTTGATCACCGCCACGTACTGCCGGCCGAATTCACGGGCGATCGATACCTGAAGACGGACCATTTCCCGACGGCTGTTGAAATCGACTTTGATCTCATCCCCTTCTGGAGTCTCCATTTCATAGGATCTGTGATAGCCTTCAATGCCTGACCGCGAAGCCCGCCAGCCCAGCCGGCTCAGTCTCGATTCCAGACGTGTCGTATCATCCATAGTATCAAAGTCGGCGGAAGTGGTTTTCCCCTTGACTGCGGGCCGTCCCGGCCCAACGGCGGTTTATGCAGGACTCCGAGATCGATACAATCCTGGGAGAAGACATCTCTTTCCGGGGAAAGCTCGTGTTCAAGAAGAACCTCAAGATCAACGGGCGCTTCAAAGGCACGATTGTAACTCCCGGAACCCTGGTTGTGGGCCAGACTGCCCAAGTGGAAGCGGACATTGAGGCCGGCACCATTTCTGTCCAAGGCACCGTGAAAGGCAATATCCTGGCCAAAACCCACGTAGAACTCTCTCGGAACGCCCGCATTCACGGGGACATCCGCACACCGCAGCTGCAGGTAGAAACCGGATCGCACTTCACCGGCTCCTGCGTCATGGACTGACCCGTTGTGAAACTGCCCCAGTCCGTCACGGTCAGTGTCCCGGCAACGAGCGCAAATCTTGGTCCCGGCTTTGACCTCTTGGGGATTGCCCTTGACCTGCGCATGCGCTTTCACGTGCACTTTGATCGGGACGCCGGCCAATCGGTCCGCGACGCATCCGGTAAGGAAATTCCCTCTGACAAGAACTACGTAAAGACCGCCTGGGACAAAGCGATGACGCTCCGCGGCACGCCGGCGGTGCCGGGCTTCAAGGCCACATTTCAATCTGATATTCCCCCCGGGCGGGGCTTTGGCTCGTCCGCGTGCGCACTGGCAGCCGGTACCGCCTTGGCCTCCTATGCTCTGGCAGAGACAGGCCATGCACCGCTTTCACTGCAGGAAGAGCTCGACTTGTTGTCGCACTTGGAAGGTCACCCGGACAACGCCTGCCCGGCCCGACTGGGCGGCTTCGTGTTCAGCTGGATGGAAGGGACCACCACACGCTATCTCCGCAAAGATCTCCCGGCGTCGCTCGCGCTTGCGGCGATTGTTCCCAACTTTTCTATATCCACAACGCAGAGCCGGCAGAAGCTCCCGCACACGGTGCCCGTGCCGGATGCGTTGAATAACATGAAGGGCGTGATGCTCTGGCTCGAATACGTTCACTCCGGAAATGCCGCATATCTCACAGAGGCGCTGCACACGGACAGGCTGCACGAACCGCACAGAGCGGCATCGGTCCCGGGATTTACGGAATTGCGGAAGCGACTGTCTGATACTGAGTGTTACGGCGCCACGCTCTCAGGGTCCGGCCCGGGAATTCTTGTCTACTACCCGGCAGCATCGCACCCTGCCGTGCTTCCCACACTCACCGCCATCGTAAAAGATCTGTACCCGGACGGACATGTGGCGGTTCACGCCTGTCGGCCCGACGCAAGCGGCATTCTGCTAGAGACCAAAAACGGATAGCCGGGAACACCCACCCCGCCTTTTTTGCCCTTACTATGATGAAACGTTCCGCATTGATCGCTGCCGCTTTGTTCGCGGTGTCCTTCCTTGCTTCCTGCAAAGACCGTGAAGGCGCATTTATTGAGCTGGACGGAAAGAAACTCACTGAAGCGGACCTGGAGAAAGCCCAGCCGGATCAGTACAAGCAGCTGCGCCGGCAGTACAACAGCCAGGTGCTTTCCATGCTGAAGAGCCTCGCAAACAATCGCATGATCGAGATGGAAGCCAAATCCAAAGGCCTCCCGCCGGACCAGTACGTGCGCGGCGTTGTTGAAGGCGCGCGCCTGCCGTCGGACAAGGAACTCACAGAACGTTATGCTGAATTGAAAGCAGGCGGACAGATCACCGAGAGCCTGGGTGAAATCAAAGACCAGCTCGCGAGCGTTATGATGCGTGAAGGCCGCGACAAGCTGATGACCGCTGAACTGAGCCGCCTCCGTAAGAAATACAAATACAATATCAACCGTGTGGAAGTGAAGACCAAAGACGAGCCCACGCGCCTGAATCCCGCCGCGGCCGTAACCGTCGTTGAATTCTCTGACTTCGAATGCCCGTACTGCATCCGTTTCCAAAAGACGTCGATTGAACTGCGCAAGAAATACGGCGACAAGATCAAGTGGGTCTTCCGCGACTTCCCGCTTGATTTTCATCCGCATGCCATGGGCGCCCACATTGCCGCCAACTGCGTTTACAAGCAGGACAAAGAGAAATACTGGAAGTACTTTGACGCGGTCTTCAGCCCGGAACGCCCCAAAAACGCTCTCTCTCCAGAAGGCTTGGAAGACCAGGCATTCCGTCTGGGAATCAACATGGACGACTTCCGGAAATGCCAGAAGGATCCCGAAATTGAAAAGAAAGTCCGCGCGAGCATTGCCGAAGGCGAGTCGCTCGGAGTCAACGGGACGCCGGCTTTCTTCATCAACGGACGCATGCTCTCTGGAGCGCTGCCTCTCGAAGAATTCTCGAGCGTGATCGACGAAGAATTGTAAGAACCAAAAGACCGCGGAGAACCACCCGGTTCTCCGCACTCCGCCGCCCCTAAACAAAAACCATGATTCCTTTTTCAGTGCTCGATCTCTCTCCGATCATTGAAGGAGGGGACGCCGCCCAGTCGTTCAAGAATACGGTCGATCTTGCACAGCACGCGGAGAGGTGGGGCTACAAACGGTTCTGGCTCGCGGAACACCATGGCATGCCGGGGATCGCGAGTGCTGCAACGTCTGTGCTCATTGGGCATGTAGGCGCCCACACCTCAAGCATACGCATTGGCGCGGGCGGCATCATGCTCCCCAATCATTCACCGCTTGTCATCGCAGAACAATTTGGAACACTGGAGTCGCTCTTTCCGGGCCGGATAGACTTGGGACTGGGCCGGGCCCCGGGCTCAGACCAGGCAACAACACACGCTCTCCGGCGCAGTCTCTTGTCCGGCGGCGATGAATACCCGCGCGCTGTGGCAGAACTTCTCGATTACTTTTCCACGCGGCCCAGGCAGAGCGTGCGTGCCGTGCCGGGAATGGGGTTGCAGGTGCCTGTCTGGATCCTGGGCTCGAGCCTCTACGGCGCGCAGCTGGCCGCAGCCTTTGGCCTGCCCTACTCGTTTGCCTCCCATTTTGCTCCCGCCCAGATGGAGGACGCGGTGCGCACCTATCGCTCCCAATTTCAGCCGTCGCCCTATCTGGACAAGCCACTCGTAATGCTCGGTTGTAACGTGATCGCCGCGGACTCTGATGAAGAGGCAGAGTTTCTGGCCACATCCACACAGCAGGCTTTCGTCAACATCAGAACCGGTCGGCCGTCACGGCTCCCGCCGCCGGTGAAAGGCTACATGCAATCCTTGGACGGGCCTGTCAAAGCGATGCTTGATCAGATTCTTTCGTGCTCAGCAATTGGGTCTCCGGAAACCGTAGGGCGCTCCATCAGGAGCCTCATCGCGAGAACGGAGGCTGACGAGTTGATTGTGTCGTCCCACATCTATGATCACGCAGCGCGCCTGCATTCCTACGAAATCGCCGCCACGCTGATGCGATAGACCGGCAGCAAAGAAACATTGACGGGAAATTTCAGCGCAGTATCAAGCCGCTATGAAGATCGCGGCTGTCATCGTTCGCACGCTTATGGGGATGCTTTTCCTGTTCGCGTCCATCACATACATTTTCAAGCTCATCCCCGTGCCGGACCCAACGGGCAACATGAAGATCTTTTCTGACGGGTTAAAGGCGGCGGTCTACGTGATGCCCGTTGTGAAAGCGGTGGAACTCACATGTGGGCTGGCTTTTGTATCAGGTCGGTTCGTGACCCTTGCAGTCGTCGTGATCAGCCCCATCATCGTGAACATCTTCTGCGTGCATTTGTTTCTTGCTCCCGAAGGCCTGCCGGTTGCAGCGTTCCTGATCCTTTCCAACTCATTCTTGGCGTTCTACTACAGAGACAATTACAAGGCTCTGTTTACGATCAAGTGACCTGTGAATTGAGCCCCTATTTGGGGGCGAGCCGCTTGCGCTTGGCAAACATCTCGAGGCCGGTGGCGGATTCCTTCCGGATCTTGTTTTGTACGGACGGCAGCCAACCCATGAAGACCCCGGTGGCGCCCATAGCCATCCGGGTCCAGCGCCACAGGCCGAAGCTGTCCCGATGGTCAATGATTCTGCCGTCTTTGAATGTAAACGTAGCGTCAATGCTGTTGTGCACTTTGCGGCCGGTCTTGCCGAACGTGTAGACGGCATCCCAATGCGCGCTGCCTGTGGAATCGTCCGCCTTGACGTCGCGAAACGTGACCTCCAAGTCCTGGGCCCGTTCACAGAGCATCTGCCACATGGCCTTGGCCTGCCAGCCCTTCAAGTCAGGGAATACGGGGTCAGAAAAATGGATTTCGTCGTGGTAGCAGGCGGCCATCCCGGCAGAGTCCTTGTTTTTGAAGGCGTTGTAGAAGTTCGTGATGAGCTGCTCGTTTGGATGCATGGAGGCAGATGTGACGGGCACGGCCGGGAACTGTCAACGATGTTGCGTGTGATCGGGCAAAAATATGGGACTGGCCATGAGGCACCACTGCGAATATATTAGGAAATCGGCAGTCAAGGCGAAACGTCTTGGGCTTGCCTTCCAGACTGCTTCCAAACCCTTGAGATTAATCAGCTCTTATGATTCGATGGTGTTCTTATTGTCAGGAGTATATGGGGGAAGCCCTTCCCTTCGACGATTACTCCATGACTCACGGGGGATGCGAACGTTGTTTCCGGGAGGGGGTTTTCGAAGTCACCGAACGGATCGAGAAGGCGCGCGCCATCGCGGGCTTGTACCAGACTCTCCAGATTCTCCTGCGCCGGCGCAACGCAGAGGAATTTAAGACGGTGCTTCATAAGATGTTGGCGTTGAAGCTGCGGCCCGCGGACGTCGTCATCGGCATTCTGCAGCCTTTGATGTATGATGTGGGTCAGCTGTGGGCGCAGGGTAAGATCACCGTAGCCGACGAGCATCTCTTTACTCATGTCGCCTCCGAGATGGTGGGTTTGATGCATGATTCGCTCGAGGGGCACCAGAGCTTCCGGCAGAGTGCGGCGCCCGTCATCCTGCTTGCGCCGACCACGGGCAACTATCACACGGTGGGTCTTCAGATTGTCGAAATGATTCTCACGCTCCACAAGATTCCCAATCATACGATTCTGTCTCCCATGTCCGCGGATGAGATGACGAGCGAACTACGGCGCCTAAAGCCCCGGTATCTGGGTCTATCAGTGGCGCAATGTTCAGATCAAGCAGCGCTCGCGCGCCTTATAGACCATATACAGAGCCAGCGGGATCTGGCAGGGACAGAAATTGTTTTGGG
>JACPZR010000486.1 GCA_016195395.1 Spirochaetia bacterium | reverse complement strand
TCTTCCCGCCCGCCACATCCAGGAAGAGCCTTTCTCCGATCTGTTCTTTGATCCCTTCGCAGGTGCGTTTCAACTCCTGTAACAGAGCCATGCTGGAGAGAATCTCGGGATGGATGTTCCGAAACGGCCGGCGGGTGATGAAGAAAGCCACAACGGTCTTATCCACTTTTTCCGTTCGCAACCGATGGTTGAGGCGTGCGAGAGCCTCAACCGTCAGATCAAAACCCTTATTGCGGTACTCGTATCGGCCGGAGGTGAAGAAGTAGAGCGTGTTATCGAGATTGAATGTGTAGCTGGGGAAGAAGTATCCCATCACGAATCGGTTGATGTTCTCTTTATATTTCTGGTGAAGGTTTTCGTATTCGTGGATGGCAACGGGCCGCTCCAGGTGAATGCCGTTGGGCACCAAAAGGTCCGGCTCGCGGCCGATGAGATGTCTGCACTCCATTGCTGTGGGAGTGGAGAGTGTCGTGAATACATGGGCTCCATGTGCCGCTGCGCGCTCCAGCTGGAACTTGGATTCAATGTCGAACCGCTTGGCTTCCTCAAAGGCGTTCACGCGGGGCAGGTTGGCGTAGAAATTCGGGTCGGCGGTGGCAATGTAGCGTCCTAGTATCGTGGCATGCGTGGTAAAAACAGTGGTAACGGGAATCTTGAGGCGTCGGATTTCCGGAAGCGCGGTGCCACCCATCCACTCATGGAAATGCGCCACAACGGGTCGTCCGCCGGCGGCCGTCACGAGCGATGCCACAAACCGCACCACCATGTCGCCGAACATAAGAACGTTATCCACGAGGTCGTCAACGCCGGTGTGGACACCGTGCTTTTCCCAGAGAAAATACTTGATCTCTCCCAGTTTGGCCCTGGCCGCTTCAATATCGATCAGCACGGCCTTGGGCCGCCCCGGAACAAGCCACTGCCCGCACTTTGCGTCGATCCCGAGGGTCCGGAGGGCGGCGGCCGCCGTGGCAAAGGGTGTTTTCTCCGCCGTACGCTCCTCAAATTCTATGGGAGCGGTATTGGCGTTGTAGGGACCCAGCAGGCAGTAATCCGCGTCGTAGTGGTGGACCATGCTGGGCGCCTTTGAGCGCAGCACCGTGTAGATGCCTCCCAGCTGCTGGCACACTTCCCAACCCACCTCAAGGATGAGCGGAGGCGCTGTCCAGTCCGGCCGGTCGAACTTCGGCAGTTCAGACTCGAGCATGTTACGTTACCGAGGCCAGAAACTGCACGATCGTCTTGAGCGAAATCCCTGTGGCTTTTTCTTCCGACGTCATGTCCGCGCCGGCAATGTCCAAGTGTGCCATCTTTGTGCCGTCGGGCGCGCCGGTCATGACGAAGGCCGCCGCCGATTGAGCGCCGCGGTTCTTGTTCTGGCTGGTATTGATGATGTCCGCTCCGTCCAGCTTGCTTTTGATGTCCTCGTAGTCCTGTTCAATTACGTCCAAGGTTTGGAGGGGCTCGCCCGTGGCGCGCGCCGCATCCACAATGCGCTGCCGCAGATCATCATCATTTCCCATGAGCGCAATGGAGAGTCCCACGGCGCGGCTCGCGGAACCGGTCAATGTGGCGATCGTGACAATGGACTCCGGGTTCTCACGGGCGGCCATGGCCACCGCGTCGATGAGCGTGAGGCGGCCTTCCGCGTCCGTGTGACGAATTTCAATCTTCTTACCGCACGTGGAGTTGATGATGGAATCCGGGAGCATGGCATGGGAGTCGATCTTGTTGGGGGCCGCTGCCAGGTAGCCGTAGACGGCCACAGGAAGCCCCATCTCCGCCACTGCCTGAAGAGAGCCCAGAGTGACCGCGCCGCCTGTCATGTCACCTTTCATGGTGTTCATGAAGTTGTCCGGTTTCACTTGATATCCGCCCGTATCAAAAATAACGCTCTTTCCCACAACGGCGATGCGCTTCACTGCTCCAGGCGGATTGTATGTAATACGTATGAATTTTGGTGGATCCGTAGCCACGGCGCCTAATGCCACCGTGTAGAAAGAGGGCATATTCTCTTCCACCCATGATCCTTCATGCACATCGATCGTTATGTGCGGGATTCGTGCCGCAATCTCGCGCGCGGTGGCCACCAGCGTGTCCGTGCGTTTTGTATTGGACGGCATGTTGACCAGATCTTTTACAAGGGCCCGCGCTTTGGCCATCGCGATCGCGCGTTTTGCAAGCCCTTCCGCTCCCGGCGCATCGCTTTCAAATACCAAAGTGAGCTCATCGAGAGCCGGCGGCGTATCTTTGGATTCACGCGAGCGGTACGTAGCTTGGACGCAGCCGTCGATTACAGCTTGTACGGCGGAAAACAACGAAACCTTCTCTATGGTTTTGGACGGAATGAAAACCGCCAGTCGCTTTACGTCTTTTACGGAGAGTGCTGCCTCCGCTGCCGCGAGCACTGCCTTTTCGATTTTTTCCGGCCGGAGTTTTGTCTGATTCCCCAGTCCCGTAAGAATGAGCCTTCGCGCGTTCAGCGAATCCTGATGACCTTTGCGGAAAATCAAGGTCTTTGACGCGGACGCGTCGAACTTTTCTTCCTCCATGGTGACCGTTATGACGTTATTCAGCGCCGCGCTCAGGCGGTCGAGCTCCGGTGTTGCCGCGGCGGTCTTCTTCCCTTTTTCCGGTTCGTCCTGGAACAACGGCAATATCACCGCGTCCGACGTCTGCGTGGACAGACTGCCGGTTGTAATAGAGATTTTTGGTTCGCTAACGCTCATGAAACGGCCCCTTTAGTCAACATTCCGGTTTCTATCTGCAGCTGGAGCATGGCACGCCTTGTCTCTGCGATGATGGCTTCCTGCATTTCCATTTCCTTCATCCCTTCAAAGCGGGACATGGGCAGGGCCTCCGAGAAGACGATTCTCACGGAGCGGTAATTCACTCTGTTGGGAATCCTGCAGACTTCCTCCGGGAGACCAAAGAATGATCGGACGGCGGGAGGGAAAGGAATTGTTTCAATATCTTCTTCAATGGGAGTGATGACGAAGGGCACAATCGGCGCCTTGGCTCGCATGGCAAATGTGGCAAAACCAGTATGGAACGAAACCATGGGCCCGTTGAAGTCGTTCTTCACCATGAAGTCATGGCCCTCCGGAAAGATCCCC
>JACPZR010000485.1 GCA_016195395.1 Spirochaetia bacterium | reverse complement strand
TCCGCATCTGTGGGCGGAGCGCCCGTAGGATTTACGCAGATAACGCTGCGTCCGCACTACCACGACAGTATGAGTCCCGACATTGGTTTTGCTCCCCATTCGGAGTTCCTCTTCCTTGACACGACGATCAGAGCGTACGCCAGCGGTGAGGTAACGCTCGAACGCTTTCATTTTCTGCGGATAGCCTCCCAGGTTCCCATCGACAGGATTTCACGCTCTACATCCTACATCATCGATATCGGCGCCGAGACCGCCCCGGCCGTGATCAACAAAACCCGCGAAGAGCGGTATGACTACGCCAAGTTATCTGCGTTTACATCAGGGGATCTGTTCCTGATGTACCGAACGTTTACAGCGGTGGACGCAGCACGCAGGGCGCATCAGTGGGACAATATGCTGACGCGCGGCGTCACCACATTCTACGGGCTGGCCACAGACGCCGGCGGTTCCAATGGACCTGAGTGGCTCTTCACGGCCATGCCCGGTGTCCGTTATGAATACGCGGAGGCCATTGCGGGCAACGTCCGCGCGGGGCCGGCGTTTCATCTGGGCGCCATGTTTACGTACGGACGCCTGCGGATGGAGTTGGCAGGTGAGTACTTTGGGTATTCTGTCATGCGCCAGGACGATGACTACACGGGAGTATTCAAGACGCGTTTTACGCTGGCAAAAAACCATGAGATTCGACTGGAAGCGCGTACTCGCCGCCAGCCGGGAACGCACCGGGGGCGGAGTGACGTGGCCCTGTCGTACCTGTATTTCTACTGAGCGGAGAATTCATATGAAGGGTTACATTAGGACAGCGGCGGCCTTAGTGGTCTTTTGGGCGGCGATTGGGGCCCTGCGATGCAACGCCCTCTTTTACCATCCGGACGGGACGTTTCACTCGTCTCCGGAGAAGTTTGGATTTCAAAAGGATGAAATTTTTGTCCCCAGCCTTGACGGCACTAAGCTGCACGTGTGGGAAATCGCCGCTTACGGCAAACCCGTCAAAGGAACGATTGTCCAATTTCACGGGAATGCTCAGAACATGAGCAGCCATTTTGTCTCACTGATTTGGCTGGCCAACGAGGGTTACAACCTGGTCACCTTTGACTACCGCGGATACGGGCAATCGGAAGGTACGCCTACGCGGGAAGGGATCTACATGGACGCCCGTGCGATCCTGGAACGTTACCACAAGATCGCCAAGGCAAAGAACCAGGCGTTGATCGTGTACGCTCAGAGTCTCGGCGGGGCGATTGCCCTGCGAGCCGTGCCCGATATGACGGATCGTTCCATGTTGAAAGCCATGGTTGTCGACGGAGCATTTGCCTCTTATCAGGCGATTGCCGTGCAGAAGGCACGCGAGCAGTGTTTCTGGCCCATCCCGCTGATCACAGCCAAGTTGATTGACGATGATCTCAGTCCCTTGGACAACATTGCGCGGATCTCACCCACGCCGCTCATTGTTATTCACGGTGACCACGATGAAGTGGTTGCTTTTGAAAACGGGCAGGACGTCTACAGGCGCGCACAGGACCCCAAGATTTTTCTTGAAGTTCGCAATGGCGGCCACTTGGACTGGATGAAGCTGGGCGCCACGCCCAATGCGCGCAATTTTCTGACGCTCCTGGATCATATCGTCACCAAAGGGGCGGAATCCAGTCCGGCGGCAGCTGCGTGAACAGATAGTCTCCATTTTCAAAAACCAGCGTGCGTAGGGGACGCGGCACAGAGTCACTGAAGTGCCCGTCATATTGGAGAACTCTGGCCTCAAAGTTTCGCCACCCCCACGTGGGGTTGAACGAGCGCAGAATGTAAAGGCCGGCTTTGTCCTTGGCGGGCGCCGCTAACTTAACGAAGACTCTTTGGCTTTGGCACATAACGGCCGCTGCAGACAGGGCTAGCACAAGCAGACTTGCAAACAAGGGCACGCTGGTAACCTTCACGGAGGACGATTATTCTCGGTCGTTTCTCCTAGAAAGCAGAGTTTTTTTCACCGTGAGCCTCTTTTTTTTTCCATTTCCCCTAATGTTAAAGGTCCCACCCCCCGAATTGAGATATAGCCCGCTCCCCGGCCCCACAAAGGCTGAACGGATTGATACATATAAAAAAGGGAAGGGGCTTCAACGAGTCGGTCTCGTTGCGTTTCAAGGAGGAAACGAATGATAATCAACCACAACCTGTCCGCGATTGATTCCCATCGCGCGCTCAAGTTCCAACACTGGAACGTAGACAAGAACATGGAAAAACTGTCTTCCGGCATGCGGATCAACCGCGCCGGCGACGATGCTTCCGGCCTTGCCGTTTCAGAGAAGATGCGGGCGCAGATTGGCGGTCTTCGTCAGGCGGAAAGAAACACCGAAGACGGAATGAGCCTCATCCAGACAACGGAAGGCTACCTCCAGGAAACGGGAGATCTTCTCCAGAGAGTCCGCGTGCTCGCCGTTCAGTCGGCAAACGGAATCTATTCCGCGAGCGACCGCCAGATGATCCAGGTGGAAGTATCCCAGTTGGTGGACGAAGTAGACCGCATTGCATCCCACGCAGAATTCAACAAGATGAACCTGCTGCAGGGTGACTTTGCCCGCGGTTCCCGCGTCTCTTCCATGTGGTTCCACATGGGAGCTAACGCTCACCAGCGTGAACGCGTCTACATCCAAACCATGACTTCGAACGCTCTTGGACTCAAGCGCGCCGATGGTGGTCTTCTGACCATCTCCACGGCCGAGCTTGCAAATCAGGCGATCGGAACGTTGGATAACGCGCTCAGCCGCGTCAACAAGCAGAGAGCCGACCTGGGCGCGTACTTCAACCGCCTGGAACATGCGGCCAAAGGCTTGATGGTCGCCTATGAGAACACACAAGCTTCCGAATCCCGTATCCGCGACACGGATATGGCGGAAGAGTCTGTGAATTTCACCAAGAATCAGATTCTTGTTCAATCCGGTACGGCAATGCTGGCTCAGGCCAACATTCGTCCGCAGTCTGTACTCCAGCTGCTCCGATAACGGATGAACATCTACCAACGAAAGGAGGTGGATGAGAACTGAATAGAGGCGGGTACGGCGGTGCGCAAAAGTTCACCGCCAGCCCGTAGGTAATCATGTCCGCTGATTGCATACTCCCATTGGGCAGTTCCGGTATTGTCTGTCGGGGGGATGCAAACCAGTTGGAAGCCGTGGCTCAGCCTTGAACTAGTTGGTCCACGGCCCCGAATGGAACATCTCCTGTCGCTCTGCGGCAAGATATTCCAGGGTGTGTTGAGGCGTATCCGCATGGGTACGCAGCGGCTCACTAATGGGAGCGAATATGATTATCAATCACAACATGAGCGCTGTTAACGCGCATCGCTCATTGAAGTTCAGCGTATGGGACGTGGACAGGACCATGGAGAAATTGTCCTCTGGGATGCGGATCAACCGCTCCGGAGACGATCCTTCAGGTCTTGCAGTCTCGGAGAAGATGCGGACGCAGATCCAAGGTCTGCGCCAGGCCGAAAGAAACACCGAGGACGGTTTGAGCTTTGTTCAAACCACCGAGGGGTACCTGGCGCAATCCTCTGACATCGTTCAGAGGATCCGCGTGTTGGCGGTTCAGTCCTCCAACGGCATCTACTCGCCTCAGGACCGGCAGCTGATCCAAGTAGAGGTCAGTCAGCTGGTACGCGAGGTTGACAGGGTCGCATCGCAGGCGGAGTTCAACCGCTTTGCGCTGCTCCAAGGAGATTTCTCGAGAACGTCGAAAGGGGCATCCATGTGGTTTCACATGGGACCAAATGCCAACCAGAGGGAGCGGGTGTACATCGGCACGATGACATCAGGCGCCTTGTCGTTGACTAAGGTCAGTGTGTCCACTCCGGCACTCGCGAATGACGCTATCGGTAAGGCGGACTCCGCGTTGACGCGCATTATGAAACAGCGCGCTGACTTAGGGGCCTACGCAAACCGTATGGAGCATGCAGCAAAGGGGCTGATGAACGCCTACGAGAATGTTCAAGCCTCCGAATCTCGTATTCGGGACGCGGACATGGCGGAAGAGATCGTGCATCTCACCAGCCGCCAGATCCTTACTCAAACTGGGACTGCGATGCTTGCGCAAGCGGGCATTCGTCCTCAAGGAATTCTTCAACTACTCAGGTAGGAGGGGGATTCGCCGGCCCTGCGCAGGCTCTGCAAAGCCTGAGCTACGTACCGGATTTTGGAGTGAGAACTCCGAAAGCGTCATTTGCCCGGGGAAACCCGGGCAATTTTTTTTGCATCGGCCGGGAATCGCCCTAGGAATGTATCGGCCTTTCTGACAAATTCATTAGACCAAAGTAGTGTTGCAGTCAGAGCACGGGCGCTCTTTCATGGACGGCGCCCAAGCGGCGGGTGAGGCTACTCGTATGTTCCGCGTTTTACTGGTCACCTTCTTGTCATATGTGCTGTGCATGGGACTGGGAGCGTTCGTGATGGAACTTGCGGCGCCTGCAACCTTCCGACGGAGGGACACCGTTCTGGTCTGGGCCGGGATTGTGGCGCTTGGGCTGATCACTTACGTTTGGTGTCTCTTTCTACCATTAGATAAGAGGGCACAGATTGTCATCGTTCTTCTTGCCGCATGTGGTTTAGTGCTGTTCCGGTCGACGATTCGCGCGGCCGCGATGGAGCGACTCCGCTCACTATCAAACCCTTACCAGCTGTTGTTGTTTGTTGCGGTGCTCGTCCTGGTCTGTGTGCAGGGAGTGGAGCCGCCCGGGCACGGCGACACAGGGCTGTATCACGCGCCGCTCATCAAATGGCTTCAGACATGGGGAGGAGTTCCAGGCATTGCTCACCTTCACACCCGATTCGGATATCAAAGCGTAGTATTTCCCATCAGCACCGTTCTGGACAGCGGGCGCGGAAACTTCTACCTCTTTGATTTGCTGGTGTTGATTCTGTTTCTCCAGGCCTTGGACGCCTACTCTGCCGGGCGCGACCGCCTGGCCGCGCTCCTGCCGCTATTAGTGTGGGGAGGGGCACTTCTCTATTTGTACTTGTATATCTCATCGCCCGCCCCTGACAACTTGGTTGTCATCGCCGGCGTTTCTGCGGCGCTCTTCCTTTCTTCTGACTCACCGGATAAAATGACGATTGTTTCTCTGCTGGCGGCGCTTTTGTGCGCCACGAAACCGACGGCTTTTCCTCTGGGCGCACTGGGCGCCTTTGCTCTGTATGCGTTGTGGCGGCAATCTAAGAGGACAAGTCTCATTGTCGGCGCCGTGGGGCTGGTGCTGTTGGGCGCGCACTTCATTCACTGTGTCCGCGCCTCCGGCTTCCTGGTTTACCCCGTGGCATGGTTACACCTTCCTTTCGATTGGGCCCTGCCCGCTGTCAGGGCGATGGAAGAGTCGCGCGTCAACACAGCGTGGGCGAGGATGCCCGGAGTGCCGGCCGAACAAGTTTTGTCCATGCCCTTTGGAGAGTGGTTTCCATTGTGGTGGGGCCGCCTTCTTCCACGTGAGGCTTTCTTGTTTCTGGGCGCAGTGATTTCTGCAGCCGTCTTTCCCATCCTTTGGTTGGTTGGCGGCGCCGCGATCAGAGCGCGACACGACCTTGCCGTAATCTTTATGGCCTGTTTGTCTGGTTTTGTTCTTTGGTTCTTAGCGGCGCCTGACGTGCGGTTTGGGTATGTGTATCTGCTTCTCATGAGCCAGCTGCTCCTCGCAGCCGGACTCGCCTTGGCACCCAAAGCGCCCCTGCCGCCTTGGGCAGGCAAACTGGGTGTCTTGACGTTAGCGGGCGTTGTCGGTTGGGCCGGTATCTCACACGGCTGGCTTATACTGAGCTTCTATCCTAACGCTTACGCACGGCCGGTGGCTGCCGCGCCTACTGAGCCCTTTGTTTCGAGGCCCATGCAGGGTTTCCTGCTGAAGATTCCTGTTGGAGAAATCAGCGGGCGCTGTTGGTATATAGAGCCACCCTGCGCACAGAATGAGCCGTCCAGTTTGATCCGCCTTCGGTGGGCATCCCTGGCCAGCGGCTTCGCAGCCGTTG
>JACPZR010000484.1 GCA_016195395.1 Spirochaetia bacterium | reverse complement strand
GGTCTGCCGCCTCGCGGATGTTTCCGGGTCTTGGTCCGCCTAATGCGCAGAACTATGCGGCCTTTTGCCTGCAAAACGCAGTATTGATCAAGGACAGAATCAAAGAACCGTTCTCCGCGGAACAGGCGGAGGCGGCGGTGGACCTCTTGTACGTTTTCGCGTACTCAAATGTGAACGCGCTCAATATTCTCTTCTTCTATATGAAGAAAGTGAATCTCTTCAGCGAACTACATGCGGAGAAGTCGGTCCACTTTCACAGGCTGAAGGTAGACACCGCCATCGAAAGAAACAGACGACGCCTGAGGAAATCGCGGCAGAAACTGACCATTCCCGGGGCGCGTAACGTTGCTGAGTTGCTGGTGGCGGAAGACCCCTTTGACGCGCGCGCTTTTGCAGAACTGGAACACGGCTATAAGATCAGTTCCGAACCGGCAAGGCAGGCGGGCGACCTGTCTCTCCTATACGGATATGCATACACACTGACGCAGAAATCGGTGGAACGCGAGCAATTCTATGATGAGATCCGCCGATCAGGCACTCTTATCCCGGAAGAAGCCTTCAAAGAGAAGAAAGAAAATATCCTCAAGGACATGAAAACCGCGGAATATCAGCTGCGCTACATCCTTCTGGTGGATCCCGTCAATGCGGACGCGTATCTTTTGATGGGCTGGATGTACCAGTACTTGGACGAACGGAAGTCAATGACTGTGCGGCGCGAGGCCGGCTACGTTGAAAGGTTCTATAACTGGGTCACGAAAACGCGGCCCGCAGCGCCCACAGAAGGCCGCCAGTACTATTCCCTGTATGCCAACTATTTTCCGGAGCAGCTCTTTGAGTCCAACGTGGAACTCTACCGGCAGGCCTTGAATCTCCGCAGCGGCATCCCGGATAACGCGATGGAAACCGCCCACCTCAACCTGAACCTGGGAAACAACTACTTCCATCTCTTGAATTTCAAACGCGCGGCAGAAGCCTACTCTGAGGTTGACAAAGCCACATTGGGGCGGGGCCAGCAGCTCTTTTCATCGTACAGGCAGGAAGGGCTGTTCCGTTTCAATTTTGCGCGCTCTCTCTATTACGAAGGCAAAAATGATCAGGCGGCCGTCCAATTCGAGAAAGCGCACCTGATCTATTACAGCAACGAGAAGAAACCGCTGGATGAAGCGGCCGCGGCGCTGCGTTATCGACGCGACCAGTCGAAAGACGCAGACAGGCAGTCCGTAGAAAGACACCTTGCTGACAACGCCCGCGCCCTCAAGGAATCGCGCTTCCGTC
>JACPZR010000490.1 GCA_016195395.1 Spirochaetia bacterium | reverse complement strand
GATGTGGCGGCCGCTGCCTGTGCCCAGATCGAAGGCGGGACCCGGTTTTACGGAGTTCAGAAGTCTGACCAGGTTTTCATCCGGATATTTCTGCGCTGCGCGGCTGCGGGCATAGTGCACATTCCAAAGGTCGGCGGTGCTGGGAGTGACTTCTTCCGTGACAAGGGCAGGGATCATTTGTTTCCTCCTTCATACTCGACGATCATTTCCGAGGCCAGCGCATTGGCATCCGACTCGAGCGCATGGACGTCACCGGCCGCTCCTGAAAGAGCAAATACCGCCACGCGGTCCGTGTTTCCGGTATTTACGGACGTTACATCTCCGGGAAACCGCAGCTGATGAGAGAAGAGATGGCCGGGATGTTTGAAAAGCGCATCGGGGAATTTGACCGTCTTCAAGCGGCCTTCTTTCTGTAGGATAAAGCGTATGATAACCGCCTTGATCTCCGGCGTTTTCACGGGCTCCGGAGCGGCGTATTCTTGAAGATACAGCGAGGAGAGACGGACCATATCCTCGAAGAAGCTTGTTCCGAGCGCTGCGGACACCAATTCGTCCGCAATGTATTCGCCGCCGGCGTCCGGGCTCGCTTCCACGAGACTCAAATTTTTCCGTATGCCTTTGCCGGACACAATGAACTCCGCCACAATGGGACCGCCGGTGATGGCTGCTGCGTCTACGATCGTCTGCATCACTTCCTGAATTCTCGGCTCAAGTCCGGCCGCCGCGCTTGAAGGGAACCGGTGCATTACTTCGGCAAAGAGAGGCGGCTCTTTTGACGTTATCTTGTCTGTGACGATGATGGTTCGGTACGTTCCGCGCGAGACCAGGCCCAACACCGTAATCTCGTCGCCTTCGATAACCTCTTCAATCAGCCAGCGTCCGTTGTCGGATGGGTTGCGCGTGAGGAAATGCGTGGTGTCGTCCTGTGTGCGGAGCATCGTGATCCCCTGCTTTGCGTGTCCCGCAGAGGGGCGCGCGATCAACGGGAGAGGAGCGGAGGCAAGTCGTCGGCGTTCTGATTCGTTTCCATACGCGTACGACTTGGGGACATTGACGGTATTTCGGGCAAAGAATTCCTTGAGCTTCCGCTTGTTTCGAAACGCAAGTGCCCTGTAGGGGTCGAGCCCCGGCAGACCCAGTTCCTGGGAGACCAGAGCGGCGCTCACGTTCGCCCGTCCAAAGGAGCGGCACCCTACGCCTGCGATCATTCCACGCATCACATTTTCCTGGAGCGACTGGAGGATCCTGCGCGGGCGCAAGAGACTGCACTGGAGCTGGATATCCGCAAGATCAAAGCCCGGCGCTTTGAGGTTTTGATCCACCGCAATGATCGACAGTCCCAGCCTTCTGGCCGCCTGGATCAACGGCAGTTGATTCTTTCCCGCCCCAAGGGAAACGTAGTATAGGGGTTGGTCAGCTGTAGGTACCATCCAAGGTGATTGTCGGCCAATCAATAGAGAAGTGAAGCGAAACGCGGCGGGCCCAAAAGGCCTTTCTTGGGATGGGCGCGTGCGCAACTCTCAGGGACCGTGACCAGTGAATATGCCCAGGGTTTTGGCAAAAGTGCCGATACTCGAGTATGCTCCGCGGGATTTACACAGCCTCAACAGGCATGATCATGAATCAGAACCGGATGGATGTTGTCGCCAACAACCTGGCCAACGTTGACAAGACGGGTTTCAAAGAGGACGTGGCTCTGTTCAAAGCGTATCCGGAAATGACGATTCACCGCACACGCGAAGACGGCATGGGATGGACTCCCATGGGAAGTTTTGATCTGGCGCCCACGGTTGGAAAACTGGGGACAGGCGTGGAGTTCAGCGAGAGTTTCACGCGCTTTGATCAAGGCGCAGCCAAGCAGACAGGCAACCCCGCGGACCTCATGCTCGATGACCGCGGTCGCGACAAGCCGGCATTTTTTGTGGTTCAAACGGATAAGGGTGAACGGCTGACGCGCGGCGGATCCTTTGTGCTGAACAAAGAGGGGCATCTTGTGAACGCTGACGGCCATCTTCTTCTGGGCGAAAAGGGACCCATCCAGCTGGCGCGCTTCAACTTCATGGTCAAAGAGAACGGGGAGATTTGGATCAATCAGCGTATTGGGAATGAGCCGGGCGCCGGCGCGAACGAAACGTCGAACCGCTGGGAGTCGCCCGTGCTTCTGGACCGTATCAAGATCCGCACCGTGGAATTCCCGCGTGAACTGAAGAAAGAAGGAAACGGGTTCTACGTGGACACTCCCGAATCAGGCCCTATTGTATCTCTGCCCAACGAACCGTTGGTCCTTCAGGGATTCCTCGAGGCGTCCAACGTCAACGTTGTGCAGCAGATGGTGGAGATGATCGAGGTGCAGCGCCAGTACGAGGCCAACCAGAAGAGCATTCATACGCACGACTCACTCCTAGGCAAGCTGATCAACGAAGTCGCGCGCTAGCGATCTGCTGCTCACTAACCGCACAGCCTCCGCCGCCAATCCGGGCCGCCCCCTCGATCATGCGGCGCGCTGATACCGTTACGGATAAGGTGCGGGCTGGTATTTTGTCAGGAGTACGATGGCAGTCAGCAGGGATGCAAATCCCACCGGGATGGCCCATTTGATGTAACGTTCGATCTCCGTCAGAACATGTTTGTTGCCCAGCTTGGCCGTGATCTTATCTGCAATGGGCTGGTAAAGAATCAGCATACTTATGGCCAGCATGATGAGCTGATACCCAAAACCCGCGGAAACCATTGAGTTGATCATTCCATCTGATCTCGAGTGCGGATAGCGTATCGAGAATGTGAAGCTCAACGCAATCAGCGCCAGGATCGAGGCAGCCCACGCGGTAAGGCGCGGCGCCACATCAGCCTTGGCGTACAGCGTCAGTAATGTTGGAATCAAAAGCAGAGCGAGGAACGGCGTCAGTATCATGGTCAAATGACTCGAGGGATCACGCGTGATCTTCAGATTCACGTCCAAAGCGGGAAAAAACATCCCGTTGAGACCGCGGTCCCTTCCGAACTTGAAATCCAGACGTCTGTCGATCTTGAACCCGGAAGCCGACACAGAGGGTTTGAGACCGGATGCATCTATGTCCTGCTGAGACTGCCGGATCACTATCTGATTGGTGTCGTATTTGTTGGAAAGAATCCGGATGGGCAGGTACTGCGAGTCGAACGGAAAAGACTGCATACGGAAGCGCGCGTCAAAAATGGCCTTGATCCTCTCGATGTGGACGACGGCGCCGTCGGCATAGACAAAGAGCGCATGCTCCACCCGCGCGGGGTTGCCGTTCATGTTACGCACGATGAGCTGCGGCGTCCAGATGCGCTTGAGCTGCAAGTCTGCCTCGTCTCCCAGAAACGTTCGCCTGCCGCCGCCATTCTCCTTGGCGTCAAACTTCAGACGCAGATCGCGCCACCGCGTCGTCAAATCGAACGTCATCTCAAACGTGCCGGCCTGGTCGTTGATCTTGCCCACCTGATTGACTCCAAGGGCAGCGTAAATCGGCAGAGGTGATTCTCCCGTACTGGGGAGAGTCTCCGCGGATGCCGGCGCGACACTCATGGCGGCCGGCGGGAAGCACCTGCGGATGACGGAGGATACTCTGTGATAGTATTCGAACTCCATGAGACTGCGTTATGCTCGTTTTCTTGGGGTTGAGATTGGCAGATCGTTAGCGCGCGGAAATGCTCCTCTGCCGCGGGCATAGTGCTTACGCACTAGGCCGTGCCTGGTATTGGATTCTGGTCAGGGTCCGGCGTTTTTGCTGGATTCGACGCACAGGGCTAGCCCACATGGCCCCACAGGGGGGTGGCTGCGTTTGTGACCCCATCCGCCGCGCAGACGACCACAGAAATGAACCACAAAAGCATTCTGGAAAGCAATGTTCAAAGAGAGATCCTCTTCTCCATCTACAGCTATTGGCACGACAAGCTGGGTTCGGTAGGGAATGAGTATTTGGATACGGGCAATGTCTGGCTGGCCCGGAGCATCCTGCTCCTCTCAAGGTATTCGAACTTTCTGACCCTGGATGACGAAACGAATATCACCAATGTTGATCCCAAGACCTACGCGACCAATTTCACTCTCTCCTTGAAGCTTTTGAAAGGCGAAATCATCGATCATTTCAATCTCGAAAAAGACATCCTCACTCTGGCGGGTCATCATTCTTTGCAGACACATCTGAGGTTCAAGAACGAGTTCAACAAGCTCGTCAACTACTACGAACCCAGGCTGTTTCTGGAGAATCCAGAAGCCTTTTCGGAATTGGCGTTTAAGCTCCTTGAGTGGTTGACGGACTACGTCCAGTCTACCGCCCGGGAATGCGGGAGCGAACTGGCGGCTTCCAAAAGAAAGATCGACGCAAACATAAACAAAGTACTCCAAAACAACCGCATTAAGGTGGACGAGAAGAAGAAGCTGCTCTTCAGGGTTGCCACCCAGAAGATCAAGCCCACTGTTACGTAGGCGGAGGGGCACGCGTCTCTTGATATTCCATTATTGACAGCCCGCGTACAGCGCGAAAAAACTGCGCTACATGTGGAAACGCTCTAGTATCGTAACTGTTTTTGTCTGCCTCCCCCTTATCTCACTCTGGGCCGACCGCATCTACCTGAGGTCAGGACAGGCGATCGACGGCCAGATCATCGCCCAGACCCGGACCGATATTAAGATTTCTGTGCAGGGACAGGTCCGGACCATCCAGAAAGCTGATGTGCTGAGACTCCAGTTTGGCAACGACGATGGGGCGCGCCGGGCCGACGAAGAACGGCGCCGCCAGGAAGAGCTCCGCAAAGAAGAAGAGGCGCGAAGGAAAGCCGCCGAAGAACAAAGGCTCCGCGAAAGCGATGAGAAGAAGCGACTGGAACAACAGAAGAAAGCGGCGGCGGAAGCAAAGTCGAGAGAAGAAGAGGCGCGTAACGCTCCGGAGCTGAAGCGCCGTTACGGTGCTGTATCCTTGGGACTTCTCGGCGGGACCTACAGCCCCGCCGCAAGAGAGGGATATGACATCTTCACCAAATTCTTGAGCACGGGCGGCGGAGGACAATTGGTTCTTTCCGCTGGTGACAGCGCGCAAAAGAGCCGATTTGGCGGGCTGTCGCTTGACAGCAGGTTTGTATGGAACCGCTGGTTTGCAGTCGCTTCGGCATCAAGTGTCAGCCGTGAAGACAAAGGCGCGGCCTTCACGCAGGCGTCCTATGGTTCAGACGTTGGTCAGAAGGCGCTGAAAGCGCCGCTGTTCTACTCAACCAGCCCGGGTGAAACCAAGCGGGAGCGTTATGACCTTGGCGGCGGTTGGTCGCCCATAGCAACAGATTCTTTGGAGGTATCGGTGGGGGCAGGGTGGATTCGGTACTCGTCCAGAGTGGCCGGAGACGGATTATTCGCTACCCAGGATACGCTGTCCAGCCAGGGGATCGACGGAGGCCTGTTCAGCGGCGGCAGGGGCTTCTATGAAGCAAGGGGAGCCTTCATCCTTGCCGGCGGCGCATACCGTGTGGAATCCATCAAGTCATGGATAACGTTAGACGCCAAATTCTACCGCATGAAGGGCACCATCGAAAATGACATCAACCGGATGAACACCACCAAGGCCAACCCGGACGTGACAATGCTCGCCATAGACGCGGTAACGTCCGCTACCGGATGGGATTTCCT